>JAEWNM010000075.1 GCA_023392755.1 Bacillota bacterium | reverse complement strand
GATGGACCTGCCGCCCTGCCAGATGCTGGTTTTTCAGGGCCAGCCCTTTGACAATGAGGAATTCTGCGAAGCGATTGAAGCGCTTGGCAGCGCCATGGAAAACTACAAGCCCGAGCTGTACGGCTTTGCCTGGGCGGATGAGGACGGGCCCAGGTTTCAGCTGGAGCCGCAGGGGTACCGCGGTTACATTGAAGCCCGGCCGGTAAGAAGGGTCGCCGTCCGCGAATAAACACTTGCCGCCCCGCTCATCGCGGGGCGGCTTTTTTACGGTATGAAACAGACGCGCATCCCGCAAAGCGGCGGGGGGTGCGGACAGCGGGGCAATAGCCAAGGCAAGGCAGCGCCGGGCAGCGTTAACCGCTGCGGCGGCGCGCTTTTGCTTGGGCATGTAAAAGCCGCATGGCGGCACCGGCCCGCAGGTCAGTTTGGCCGGCCTCCCTGCACACCCCCTTGGCGCCGGCTGGGATAATGATAATTCGCCGGGCCGGCCGGCATGTCGTTAAAGGCTTCCTCACCGCGCCCGTCCGCGTGCGCAGGCGATTCATCAGCCTTGCGGCTGCTCCGCCTGTCCGCGCCGCCCCCTTCCGCCGCGTTCAGATATTCCCCATAGCTGCCGCTGAACAAAACGGGCAGCGGGTTTTTCGGCGGGCCTTCCAGCAGCTTTCCATCGGTTGCAAACCTGCCGCCGTGGGCCGGGCAGTCCCAGGTCTTTTCCGACGTGTTGAAGTTAAGCTCGGTGCCAAGGTGGGTGCAGGAAATATCCAGCACGGTCACGCGGTCGTTTTCATCCCGGTAGACGCCTGCCTTATGGCCGTCAAAACGGATGGGCCGGCCCTCGCCCTTGTTGACGGCTGCGCCATCCCCGGTGCCCTCAAACTTTGATTTAATCAGCTCGCCCACCCCGGCAAACACTTCGGAAGCCACCTTGCCAAGGGATTTTGCAAAGTCCGCCCTGCCGCCGGAATACAAATCCTGGTAATCACAGCGGCCCGTATCGATGAGCTGGGCGATCATCATCCCCGCCAGTGTGCCGCAGGTCAGGCCCCATTTGCGAAAGCCCGTGGCAACGTAGATATTGGATGCGTCCGAAAGCCGGCCGATGTAGGGGATTTGGTCGGGCGTTTGGTAATCCTGGGCCGACCACCGGGCCAGCACACTTTTTACGCCGGCAATTTTGTCAGCAAACTCGGCAAGGTGCGCATAATGGTCGCCCGTATCCTTTTCATCCCGGCCTGGAAAGTGGGTATCCCCCACCACGATCAGGATGCGTTTGCCGTTTTCAACATGGGTGCGTATGGAGCGGGTTGGCTCGCCAATGTTGATGTAGCTGCCCTCCGGCCAATTGCCGTTTGCCTCAACGGCGATGCCGTAATCCCTGCGGGCGTAGAGCTTGGTGAAAAACACATTGGGCCCGTCGTACAAGGGGTATTGGGTGGCTTGCACAAGATGGCGGCAACGGATGGCCGCACCGTTTTCCAGCACCACGGTTATTAAATCGCCGTCCTCCACGCCCACAGCCTTTGTACGCGTATAGACGGCTGCCCCGTTTGCCACGGCGGCGTTCAAAAGCCCCTGCACATACCTGACGGGATGGAACACCGCCTGCCCGGCAAAGCCCAAAAGCGCCTTGCTGCCCTTGGGAAAGGCGGGCTTGTCAATCCACTCCGCCGGTATTTCCAAACGCCTTGCCGCCTCATATTCCGCAAGAAGCATCTCCTTTTCATTGTTGGCGGAGGCGGCCCAGATGAATGCGGTGCTGTTGGCCATCTGGCAGTCCATGCCGTATTTTTGCACCGTTTCCGCCGCGAAGCGCAGCGCCTTCGTCTGGGAGCGGGCAAAATCCCTGGCGTCGTCGATGCCGTACTTTTCCATAAGGCTGCCGTAAATGATGTTGTGCTGGATGGTAAGCTTGCCGGTGGTGTTGCCCGTGGTGCCGGAGCAGACCGTTTCCGCCTCAATGACGACGGGCTTGATGCCACGCTGGGTCAGGCAATAGGCGGCGGTGACGCCGCTGATGCCCGCGCCCACGATAAGCACATCGGTCTGTAAATCCTTTTCAAGCCGCGGATAGTCCCGCGGCTTTTGCGTTTGATGCCAATAGGAAATATGCTCCATGATATTGCTCCTTTGATCAGCCTGTCATTTGTAGAATGTCCGGAAAAGGCCAAAGATAGCCGCCGCGCTTTCCAATTTCGCCGCCATCTGCCATGATGAACGCTTTCGTTTCCGGAAATTCTATGAAAGACCCATTCTTTGCTTTCGGGAGGGAACGCATGCTGCTTTTGACAGGCGGGGAAGTGTACGCGCCGGAACCCGTGGGCCAGTGCGATTTGCTGCTGTCGCCGGAAAAAATTACGCTGATGCGGCGCGATATCCCCGCCTTCAGCGAATATGGCATAGAGGTTATGGACTGCACAGGCCTTGTGCTGTGCCCCGCCTTTATCGATCAGCACGTGCATATAACAGGCGGGGGCGGCGAGGAAGGGCCTATAAGCCGTGTGCCGGAAATGGGCATTGGCGAGCTGATATGCGCGGGGACCGGCACGGCGGCGGGGCTGCTGGGCGCCGACGGCGTAACAAGGAGCGTGGCCTCGCTGCTGGCAAAGGCAAGGGCACTGGAAGCGGAGGGGATGAGCACCGTCATCTACACCGGCAGCTATGGCCTGCCCACCGACACGCTGACAGGCAGGGTGCTGCACGACATCGCCTTTGTGGACAAGGTGGTAGGGGCCGGGGAGGTAGCCATCTCCGACTACCGCTCCTCCCACCCCAGCCTGGAAATGCTGCGGGAGCTGACCTGGGAGGTAAAGCTGGGGGGCATGATCGGGAATAAGGCCGGCATCCTCCACCTGCATGTGGGCGACGGCAAAAAGGGCCTTGCTCCGCTTACCGATCTTATTGAAGAAAGCAACTTTCCCATTTCCATGTTTGTGCCCACCCACTTAAACCGCAACAAAAAATTGTTTGAGAACGCGATGGACTTTGGCAGGAAGGGCGGCTATATCGACCTGACCGCCGGGGAGACGGACCAAACGGGCCACACGCTGCCTGATGCGGCACAGCTTTTGCTAAGAGGCGGCGTAAAGCCGGAACAGATTACCTTCTCATCCGACGCGGGGGGCAGCAACCCCCAAAGCCCCGACGGAAGGGGCCATGCGTCAAGCCTGTACAAAGATGTGGTATCCTGCGTGCTGGAAAAAGGAATCCCATTGGAAACGGCCCTGGCGATGGTAACGAAAAACCCGGCCGCGCGGCTTAAGCTGCACCCGAAAAAAGGCGCTTTGGCCGCGGGCGGCGACGCGGACATACTGATGCTGAAAAAGTGGGACCTGTCCATTGTGAACCTGATTCTTTGCGGAAAAACCGCCATACGGGACGGAGTATGCCTTATAAAGGGAAAATACGAACCGTAGCAACCGGTATGTTTGATGGACGCCTGGGGAAAATGTCTAGGAACGGACGGGAGGCAGCCATGGACCGGAAGGTGCAGGGAAACCTGATGATTATCGGCGGCGCGGAGGATAAGCAGGGAGCCAAGGAAATACTGCACGCCGCCGCCCAAACCTGCGGCGGGGAAAACGGCCGCATGGTGATTATCGCCACCGCCAGCGCAAATTCCAAGGAGCTTGGCGAAACCTACCGGGCGCTGTTTGCGAACCTTCAGGTGGGAAAGGTGCAGGTGGCCGATATACAGACAAGGCAGGAGGCCGATGATGACGCCTTTGCGCGGATGCTGTCGGAGGCCACCGGCATCTTCTTTACCGGAGGCGACCAATTGCGCATCACCAGCATCCTTGGCGGCACCAAATCAGAACAGGCGCTGCAGGAAGCGTACCATCAGGGCGCGCTGGTGGCGGGCACCAGCGCCGGGGCTTCGGTGGTGTGCAGCACCATGATCACCGACGGGCTGAGCAACGACCCCGCCCGCAAGTGCACGCTGAAAATGGCACCCGGCCTGGGGCTGCTGGAGCAGGTGATTGTGGACCAGCACTTTGCCCAGCGGGGGCGGCTGGGCAGGCTGCTGTGCGGCGTGGCCGAAAACCCGCATACCCTGGGCGTTGGCATTGACGAGGATACGGCCATCCACGTATACCCCGACGGCCGGTTTTTTGTGCTGGGGGCAAACGCCGTGACCGTTATCGACGGAAGAAACATCAGCTATGCCAATGTGTCTGAGCTCAAACCCGATGAAATATTGGCCATTGCCCATGTGACGCTGCACGTGCTGCCCAGGGGCTACGGCTACGATATGAAGAGCCGAACAATCATCACGCCGTCCTAGGCAGGTTTCCAAACAAACCCCGGGACAATACCGACTGGAGGCGCAGCCGCGTGGACATCAAGGATATCCGCATCTTCAGGGGCCGCAATATTTATTGCATGCGGCCTGTAATCAAGCTGACGGTGGAGCTAACAAAGGAGCAGCACGGCCCCACCAGCCATGTGGAAGGCTTTAATGACAAGCTACTGTCCCTGTTCCCGGGCCTTGCCACACACCGCTGCGGCATAGGGGAGGAGGGTGGGTTTGTAAAGCGCCTGTCCGAAGGCACATACCCCTGCCACGTGGCGGAGCACGCGATTCTGGAGCTTCAGAATATGCTGGGCTACAGCGTGGGCTACGGCATTACCCGCCAGGAGGGGGATACCGCCTGTTACCATATTGTATACCGCTATCAAAACGAGCAGGTGGGCGTGGCCTGCGGCAAGGCTGTAACCGGCCTTTTGAACGCGCTGTTCGAAGGAAAAAGCCCAAGCCTGCAACCGGCATTGAAGGAATTGCGGCTGCTGGCCGCCCGCACGGACCTGGGCCCCAGCACCAAGGCCATTTATGAGGAGGCGCAAAAGCGGGGCATCCCCGTAACGCGGCTGGGCAATGACAGCCTGTTGCAACTGGGCTACGGGAAATACGCAAGGCGCATGGAGGCGGCACTCACCGACAAGCCCAGCTGCATTGCCGTAAACATCGCCGGGGACAAGCATTTGACAAAGGAGCTTTTGCGCCGGCACGGCGTACCCGTGCCCGCCGGGGAAATCGCCTACTCGGCGGGCAGCGCGCTGCGCCATGCCGGAGAGATTGGCTATCCCGTTGTCATCAAGCCCTACGACAGCAACCATGGCAACGGCGTAACGCTGAACATTGCCGGCCGGGAGGATGTGCCGGATGCCTTCCGGCTGGCGCTTCAATACAGCTCCGCCGCGGTGGTGGAAAAGCATATCGCCGGTCAGGATTACCGGGTTCTGGTGGTGGGTGATAAAGTGACCGCCGTGGCCAGGCGGCAGCCGCCCCGGGTGGTGGGCGACGGCACAAGCACCATACGCCAGCTGGTGGAGCGTGAAAACGAAAACCCCCTGCGGGGGGAAGACCATACAAGGCCGCTGACGAAAATCGAGCTGGACGATGCGGCGCTGCAAACCCTTTTGGATGCCGGCCTGAACCCGGATTCCGTATTGGCAAAGGACGCCGCCGCATACCTGCGCAAGAACGCGAACCTGAGCACCGGGGGCACAGCCGTATCCTGCCCGGAAGCGATTCACCCGGCAAACGCCGCGCTGGCGGTGCGGGCCGCCAAGGCGCTGGGGCTGGATATCGCCGGGGTGGACATCTGTTCCCCCGACATTGCCATCCCCCTTTGGGAAAACGGCGGCGCGGTGCTGGAGGTGAACGCCGGGCCGGGGCTGAGAATGCACTTGATGCCCTCCGAAGGCCCGCCCGCGCCGGTGGCCAGGGACATACTGGACCTGCTCTTCCCCCAGGGCGCGCCGTATACCGTGCCCATATGCGCCGTGACGGGCACCAACGGCAAGACGACCGTGACCAGGCTGATCGCCCACTCGCTTTCCCTGACGGGGATGAAGGTGGGCATGACGACTACCAGCGGCGTGTATATCGGGGATGAGTGCCTGCTGCCCGGCGACAATACCGGGGCGCTGAGCGCCGGCATTGTGCTGTCGCACCCGGAAACGGAGGCGGCGGTGCTGGAGACCGCCAGGGGCGGCATTGCCCGCCGGGGGCTGGGGTACGACCTTGCGGACGTGGGCGTGATTACCAACATCAGCGAGGACCACCTGGGGCAGGACGGTTTGGAAACCCTGGAGGACCTGGCCCATGTGAAGGCGCTGGTGGCGGAGGCGGTAAAGCCCTGGGGCAGCGCCGTATTGAACGCGGGGGACAGGATGACGCCCTATTTTTTGAAGCGCGTTCGCTGCAATGTGCTCATGTTTTCAAAGGATCAGGAGAGCGTGCTGCTAAAAGAGCATTTGAAGCAGGGGGGTAACGCCGTGTGGGCCCATAACGGGGGGCTGTATGCCCAGTACCTTGGCAAAACAACGATTCTGTGCAGGGTGGAGGATATACCCATCACGCTCAAGGGAACGGCGGCCTGCAACGTGGAAAACGCGCTGGCGGCGGCGGCGGCGCTTTTGGGCCTTGGCATACCGGAAAACCAGATCCGCCGCGGGCTTACCACCTTCCGCCCCGACGGGGAGGACAACCCCGGCCGGTTCAACATATTCGAGGTGGGCCAGTGCAGGGTAATGCTGGACTACGGCCACAATGCCGCGGGGTACAGCCAGGTGATATCTTTTTTGCAAAAGCAGAACGCCAAAAGGCTGGTGGGCGTTATCGGCGTGCCGGGCGACAGGCAGAACGATGCCGTGCAAAAGGTGGGCGCGCTGTGCGGGCGTCATTTTCAAAAGCTGATTATCAAGGAGGACGCAGATTTGCGCGGGCGCAGGCCCGGCGAAATCGCTGAGCTGTTGAAAGCCGCCGCCCAAAAAAGCGGAAACCCTACAATTGAGCTGGAGGTCTGCCTCAAGGAGGAGGACGCCCTTGAAAGGGCCATAGCCTCCGCCAGGCCGGGAGACTTTATCGCCATGTTTTATGAGGAATACGAGCCGCTGAAAAGCATGATCGTTGCGCAGCATCATGGCCGGACGGTGAGCATGTAACAGAGCCCGGCCATGATAAAGCCCTTTCATGCCAAAACGCAAACGCCCCATGGCTCCGCCGTATGGTTTTGAGCCATGGGGTTTTGTATAAGCGCGGCGGGAGTGGCCCCCGGTAAACGAGCCGGAATATCAGTTCGCGGTGATTTCCCCGGATGACCTGCTGGTGGTATCGGTCACGCTGCCGTTTTGCGCGACAAAGCCCGCCTGCGCGCGATAGCGCATGCCCGTCGTTCCGTTGTAGGTGAGTGTATAGGAATGCCTGGATTTATTGCCGGCATACTGCGAGTACGTGGACCTGACCGTCGTCCAGGCACCGTCACGGTACTCCTGAATCCTGACATAGTTAAAGCCCAGGGTTGTGACAGACATGACGCACTGTATAATGGCCGTCGCCTCCACCTCGCCGCCCCCCAGGTTGCTGATGCCAACGCCCGTATACTGGATCAGCGTGCTTGCCCTGGGCGTGATGACCATTTCGGCGTCAGCGCAGGGGATAAGAACCGCCATGCACAGTAGACAGACAGCAAGGGCCGCCCCGATCCTTCTTTGGTGTTTCATTGTCATGTACCCCTTTCAAAAATGGAATCGATGATGCTCATGAGTTCCTCTCTTGACACATCCCCGCCGACGCTGATCATATAGGGCGGGTCAACCCAGTACGCGTACGCCTTTTCCAGGTTGTCCACAAGGTAGAACCTGATCCCGCCCCGGTCGTATATATCAGGCTTCCGGTCATCTTTTTCAAAACCGAAGCTGAAGCTGCTGTCATTCGCTGTATTCCTTTCCACCGCCACCTGGTAAAGCCTGCCGCTGCTTCTGTACAGGCCCCTGACCCACCGCAGGGATTTGTTGTCGATTTCGCCCTCCGCCTGCTCCAGCAAAAAGCCCTCCGGCAGCCAGGATGGCAAAAGCGGGTCCATATCCAGCTGCGACAGCTTTTGATAGAGGGCGTCGTCATGGGACTTTCCCATGCCGCCCTCGTACGCGCTTCCCCGAATGTGCCCCGTAAGCGAGACCTGCATATCCAGAATATCGCCGCTCCAATGAAAAATAAGGCGCCACACATTGAAGCCGACAGCGTTGACCGATACGCCGACGAGCAGCACGGTAAGCAGCACAAAGACGGGCAAGAGAACAGGGCGCCGGAAAAAGCGCCTGCGGCCGCCTTCGGGCCCTCGCGCCCTTGCCTTGGCCGGCTTGTCCCCCTTGTCAAGCGCGGCCCGCACCTTATCCATCGTTTCCTGTTTTCCGGTCGCATGCGCGTCGCCGGCCTCATCCAGCAAAAGCAGGCGGCATTCTCTGATCAATGCCCCGTCCATCTCCCCGGGGGGCAGCATAAGCTGGCCGTCGAGGATTTTACGGGCCTCTTCCTTCGTACGCTCCTGGTTTTTCAAAACCTGCCTAAGCCATTTTTTGTACTCTCTTATCTTAACGCGGCACACCAAACCACCCCCCGGCGCTTTTGCGGCGATACACCAAAGTGTGATGCCGGACAAACCATATTAATAGATTCCCGGATGGTTTTTGATTTTTCGCTTCAGCCGGCTGATCCGCATCCTAAGGGCCGCCCCGGCCACCTGCATCTCATCGGCCAGCTCCGGAGCGGTCATATGGCCTTGATAATACCTTTGAAGCAATTCCAGGTTTTTTGAGCCGATTTCCTGTTCGAGCCAGAGCAGATTGTCCTTAGAGCTATTGACGAGTATGTTCAGCGGATCGCTGTCCGGGTCGCGCAGCGACCGGACCTGGCGCGATTTGGCATCGTCGTTGATGGAAAAGGCGATGCGCTCCTTTTCCTTGTTCGCTTTCCCCACCCGGTCGGCAATAACGCTTTTGAGCGTTACGACCAGCCACCCGATAATGTTGGGGTGGTGGATCAGCTTTTCCTTCCCTTTGCACAGCAATAAGTATACTTCCTGGATGTCATCGGGCAATAAGGCGATTTCCCTGGAATGGATGCTTACCAGAAACCGGATGCCTACAACATAAAGGTCTTCATAATATTCCGCGCATACTTTTTCTACCCAGAGATCCACATCGTGCATAATTTACCCCCGGGGAATATTGCGATATGACATTATTCTACATGAAAATACCATAAATGTAAAACCGTTTCCTACAGGCTGCCCGACGCGCCTTGCCCGGCGGCACGGCTTGACAACGCCGCGCCGCAGCTCATTTTTTGAACACCGCTGAATTGCCCCGCCTGCCTGGTGAAAAACTAAACAAAGCAAAACCGTCGTTTTCACGGTACTTTGACCCCATTTTGTGGTATAATACACAATAAAAGCATTGCGAAAGGGGGACGCACCTATGACCTTGCGGGACGAATTGAACCGCCTTCACGCAAGCGAACATGACCGCGATCAGCGCGCCACCCAGGCCTTCGCGACGATCCAGAAAAGGCTGCGCGCATACGCGCGGCAGGGGTGCCGTGAAATGGTATTCGACGCGGCCCATCCCATCGGCATTCCCGCGCTTCGGGATGCCGCCGTCCGCAAGGCTGTCGCGGATATGCTGCGCGACGGCGGCCTGACGGTGATTGAAAAATACTACGGCATCAAAGTAAAGTGGTAGGCAGCCAGACGCAATAAAAAGCCCGGGGTATGTGAACCGCCGGGCTTTTTTATGCGCGCAAGCGCCTATTCATCCTGCTGGTAAAGGATTTCAAACGTCTTTACGGTATGGTGCAGGCGGCCGCCGAAGCCCTCCGCCGCGGCGAGCGGGTAGGATGCGGTGATGTAGTACTGCCCCTCCCCCGCCTCGACAATGTACGTATCCAGTATGGATTCCCCTTTGGCGGCGTGGAGGCCCAGGGACCGGCAGGCCGGGAAGAGCTCGGATGTATCGATGGCGGTCACCGCATATCCGCTTTCCGTGAGCGATTTTTCCGCATCCTGGCCGGCATTGTCCAGTGTGTAATCCTGCCGGAAGGAATAGCGTATGCCAAGGCTTACGCCCTGCACGGCATCGGGGCTTGCGGGTATAAAGGTGTCGCTGCCCTCATCATCCGGAGCCGGCGCGAACAGGGCGGCATCGTACCACAGCCTGTATCCCAGCTCGCTTTCAAACAGTGTCAGCGTAACCGTTTCCTGCATCCCTTCCAGATAAATGGTGCCTTCCTTTGTTTGCGGCGCTGTTTCCGACAGCGCGCCCAGCATGGGGAAAAGCGCGAGGATCATCGCCAGTACCGCCGGGAACTTTTTCATATGCATCGCTCCTTGCTAAAGGGTTGTACCTATAGGACGCTTTTGCCAGCGAAAAGTTTCCGCCAGGAACCAATGTTTACATAGCGGACGGGTGCGCGGGGAGTATTGCCCTATAAATAACAGAAGGCGGCCGAGGGAAAACCCCGGCCGCCTCAGTGTATCAGCAAAGTGGCTGTCGCCACTTTGTTGAGTTTTTCCCTCGCTGCACTGCAAAAGGCTACGCCTTTTGCGGCCGTTTGCTCGGGCAAGGAAGGAATTTTTTCAAAATTCCCGCGCAAAACACCGCACATGTCGCTGGTTTGCGATCTAGAATCGGAGGACTTCGGCCCTCCGATACCTCCCTGGGTTTTTTGATGGCCTGAGGCGGCTGCAAAAGCCTGCAAACGCAGAAACGCCGCTCAAGGTGAAACCGTATGATCTCCATGGGGCCTGGAGCCGAACAGCCCCTTGACCCAGGCAAGTATTTTCGCCGCGGCATCAAAGCCGTAGCGCTCC
>JAEWNM010000049.1 GCA_023392755.1 Bacillota bacterium | reverse complement strand
GCCCAGCTTTTCCACCCAATCCTTGCGGTAGTAGACGGACAGGTGATTGACAACCTTGTCCATGTGCGCGAAATTGGAGAAAATGGCGTGAGGAATGGCGTACATGACGCCGTCCACCTTCATATGGTCATACATGCCGCTGTTGAGAACCATCTGATGCAGGTTGGGATACGTCGCCTCCCAGCCCTCGGGCAGCGGGGCCAGCAGGCCCTGCTCGGCGTAGGTTACGTATTCCTGAAACTTGAAGTCGCGCAGCGTAACGCAGTCGGGCATTGCTCCGCCGTTGACCCAGATACGGAATTTTTCGGCCTGGCTGTCCTTCGATACGGGCCAAACCTCATAGTCAAAATTGAATTTCTCGCTGATGAGCTTGTACAGGCCGTCGCTGTTGTAATCCATGGTAGCGTTGGAATGGGTGGAGTTGATGGTGAAGGACACATGCTCGTTGTTCTCCGCCAGTGCAGGAACGCAGGCCAATATAAGGCACAGCGCCATCAAAAATACCAGGAACCTCTTCATACCGGAACCCTTCCTTTCGTTTATACGATTACAGCCTTTCCCCGGCTGTCGATCACATCTTAATGGAGCCCACCATTACGCCTTTCACGAAATACTTCTGCAAAAACGGATAAAAGCACATAATGGGCACCATGGTCATCATGACCGCGGCCATTTTCACGCCCTGGGAAAAAACATCCAGGCTGGCCTCGCCGCTGGCGATATCCGCATCGGCGGATGCCTCGGCCACAATAGAGCGCAGCACCGTCTGCAGCGTCATCTTGTCGGATGTATTGATCATCAGCATCGACCAGAACCATTCGTTCCAGTAAGCCACGGCAGTGAACAGCGTAAAGGTGGCCAGCAGCGCGCTTTGCAGCGGCAGCATGATGCGAAAGAAAATCACCAGTTCGTTGGCACCGTCTATTTTTGCCGCTTCGGACAGCGAGACGGGCGTTTGTTCAAACCCGCTTTTCAGAATAATGATGTTATAGGTGGATACACCCAGCAGCAGGATAACCGAAAAGCGTTTGTTGATCAAATCCATACTTTTTAGCTGCAGATAGGTGGGCACCATGCCGCCGGAAAATAGCATGGTGAACATCATCAGCATAAACAAAAGCTTCTTGCCGGGAAACTTCGGCCGGGAAAACGCGTAGGCGGTCATCACCGATATGGCCATGCCGTAGCATGTGCCAATCAAGGTGATAAACAGCGTGTTTTGATACCCGGTCCATATTTGCCCGTTCTTGATCAGATAGTCATAGTTGGCCAGCGACCACTCCACCGGCAGGATGGATACCGGGGACAGCGCGAAAGCGCGGCTGGTTTCAAAAGATATAACTACGGCATTGTAGAACGGAAAGAAGATGACCAGCACCACCAATGTCAGGATGACGGTCACCGCCACCTCGCCGGCGGTGAAACGTTTGCGTCTCTTTTTATGCAAGACGGGAAGCGTAGTTTGAACCATATTGATCCCTCCTGCGTTAATTCATCAGCCCGCTGCCGCTGACGGCTTTGACAAAGCGGTTGGCCAGCAGCAGCAGCGCCAGGTTGATGACAGACTTGAACATGCCCACCGCCGTGGAAAAGCCGTAATTGGGCGTAGCCTTGAAGGTTATCTGGTATACGTAAGTGTCCAGTATATCCGATACCTGCTTAACCGCGGCGTTTTGCAGGTAAAATATCTGCTCAAAGCCCGAATTCATCACACGCCCTACCGCCAGTATAAACAGCACGATGATGGTAGGCCGGATGCCGGGAAGGGTGATGTGCCAAGCCTGGCGCAGGCGGTTCGCGCCGTCTACCGTTGCCGCTTCATACAGCGTTGGATCGATGCCAGCAATGGCGGCCATATAGATGATGGCATTCCAGCCCATTTCCTTCCAGATGTGGGTTGCGTACAAAAGGGGCCGGAAGGTGCTTTCGTTGGCCAGAAAATTCACGCGCTCCCCGCCAAGGTTGGCAATGACTGAGTTGACCGCGCCGCCGTTGCTCAAAAAATTGGTCAGAATCGTGGAGACTACGACCCAGGATAAAAAGTGGGGGAAGGTGTAAACTGTCTGATAAATCCGCTTGACGCGCTTACCCGGCATCTCGTTGAGCAGAAGCGCCAGCAGGATGGGTACCGGGAATTCTACCACCAGGCGTGACAGGTTGATGATGAACGTGTTTCTGATTGCCAGAACTGCTGCAGGGGTGGTGAATATGCGCGCGAAATTTTGCAGCCCTGCCCATTGGCTGCCCCAAATGCCAAGGCGGGCGTTATATTTCTTGAACGCCAGTACAAGCCCGCTCATGGGGCCGTAGTGAAAGATGGCAAAATACAAGATACCCGGTATCAGCAAGACGTAAATGAATCTGGCATCCCACATCTGCCGCGCCAGCGTACGCATTCGCCGCTCCATATAGCCACTCCCCTTTTGTGCATATCCATTCAGCCAACTATTGTTCACAGTATAGCAAAAGAATGCGCCGGAGCGCATTCTCTATTGTTGGAAGTTGTTGTCCTTGTTTCAGGCGGTTTCGTTTTTGCCATATTTTACATCAGCCTGCATAAGGGTTACCGTCACGGTCAAACCGCCCCCGGGCGTCCGGGAAAAGCGCATGCCGCTGCCATCGCCAAAGATCAGCTGGATGCGACGCCAGACATTCATAATGCCAAGGTGGCCGTTGGATGCCTTGCTGTCATCGGGCACGGCATCATTCATCGCTTCCAGCATATCCTCCGCCATGCCCTCGCCATGGTCGATGATTTGCACCGTCAAACAGCCGCATTCAAACGCCGAAATGATTTCCAGCGCCCCCTCTCCCGCGCCTGCATAGCCGTGCCGGAACGCGTTTTCCACCAGCGGCTGCAGGAACATGCGGGGCGTTAGGCAAGCCCGTGCCGCCTCGTCTGCCACCATGCGCAGCGTGTACCGCGACTGTTCGTTTCGAAGGGCATAGATCGCCTCGTACATCTGAACGCAGGCGTATTCCTCATCAAGCGTCGCCACCGGTTCACTTTTTGCGCAATAGCGATAGATGGATGCCATGCTGCTGGCCATTTCCCGCACGGCCTTGGCGGCCCCCTTGCCCGCCATGCCGCGGATACAAGCCAGATTGTTATACAAAAAGTGCGGATTCATTTGTGTTTGCAAAAACATAACGCGCTCCTTGTACAATTTCAGCCTTGTATTGAGCATTTGCGTGTTCAAATGCTGCACCCTGGCCAGCATGCTGTTGATGCCGTTCGTCAGGCGCGTCAGCTCGTTGCGTTCGTGGCTGGGGTTTTGCACCGTAAGCGTCCCATCAACGATCCCGTCGGTTTGATCCGCAATGTGGATGATAGGCTCAACCAATCCTCTGCGCAATGCCAGGAGCAGCAGCGCCTGAGCCAAAATGGCTGCGGTGCACGACACGATGCATACTGTCCGCACACCCGCGAGCTGCGCATTCAGGTCCACAGGGGCCGCCATGGTATACAGCGTCCAGGGTGTTCCCCCTACGCGGGATGACAGCACGCCGCTTTGCCCGGCCGCTTTTTGCGTGAAGGAAGCGTCGTTGGAAAACAGTACGCTTTCCCCTTCGCACAGCAGCATCTTCCGCTCAAGGCCATCCGGCAGCAGCGCCCTAATCCGCTGTATATCACACAGTGCCACCAGCGAACCTAAGTAGTCGCTGTTCCGCGGCGCGGCAACCGGTGCGTATACGGGCGTCAAAATAGCGAAGTTGCTTTTACCATCCTCACGTCCATAGCATGCGGTCAGCACGCTGTTTCTGTAGGGCTCAAGCAGCTTGTAATCATCCTTGATGCGCAGGAACAGAGAATACAGGGACGGAGAATAGGCCTCCGTCTCCTGCGCGCCGGAAAGCAATGCGCTTTTGTCGCGGATGTATAGATTCATACGGATGACCAGCGGCTTGAAATCGGTAAAGCTTTTCAAAAGCGATTGCAGCAGTTCCTTCTGCCGAAAACGGCTGCTCACATCCGACCTGATAAACTGATACAGGGAGCTTTCATTCGCCAGCATCACCGCGCCGTCCGTTACATCCGAAAGCTCGTTTTCGATGGAGTGGACCGTGTCCTTCAGCAAGGATTGCGCATGGCCCATCGCCTGATCCTTCGCATCCATATAAGCTGCGTAATAGCATACGCATACTGCCAGCAGCAGCAGCAGTATCGACAGCAGCAGGAAAAACGCCAGCGTCCTTGTCAGGCTTCCCCTCATGTGCGACCTCCTCAGATTGTCAGCACCATGCCGTCGTAGGCCACGCCAATGCCATATTGTTCCATTTCCTTGCTGTATTCATCATGGGGCGGCGTCCAGTGGGGCGCCATGTGGGACAGCCACATATTGGGCTTATCTTTCCAAAGCCCGTTGTCTGTGAAAAAAGCCAGCATTTTAAGGTTGCCGCGCTGGTTCATGTGAAAATCGAAATCCACCGCATGCTTGCCAAAGGTCCCTTCCAGCACTACGCAATCAAAGCGGAAGCGTTTGATCAAGGCTTGCATATCCTCACCATATCCGCCGCAATCCAGGGCGTACAGCAGTGTCTTGCCTCCGCGCTGGAAAATATAGTTGAACACGGTGCCCGGCGTCCCGTGGTTGGACCGGATAGCCGTTACGGTCATATCTCCCGCGGTTATGGTTTGACCTGCCGTAAGGGATGTAAAATCCATCTTCTGCTTTTGCGCGATAGTCTCCGTTTGGATGCGCGGATGGGCGGCCATAACCTCCAGAATAGTGGGATGTCCATAGATGTGCAGAAACGGTATGGGGGAAAACCGCGGCCCCATGGCGCCGCGCCATGCATTGACGTCCGTAACAGGCGCATCCGGCGCGGCCTGATCCGCATGGTATGGATCGCTGCGCCATACCAGGTGCTGGGGAAAGAAATGATCCTGATGGTTGTGCGTTACAAACAAGCTGCTGATTTTTGTAAGATCAACACCGAATTTCAGCGCCGCCGAGAAGCAGGTGGCCCCCATGTCGATAAGCACATCGCCGTCCAGCACCGCACAAGAATTGAGGCGGATGTTCCGCCCGCCATGCTCCCTGGCATACCTGCAATAAACGCAGTTGCACCACAATGCGGGATAGCATTCTCCTGCGCTTGTCCCAAGAAATTGCAGCTTCATTTTATACTCTCCATTCCGACGCCCTTTCGCCTGCTCCCGCGATCTTTGGACCGGCTTGACGAACGCCTTTGCATATCAGCAATAGCGAATTGGAGCAAGGCCAATGGCGCATTTTTCCCATTACTCTACAACAGCCTTCATTATTTTGCAAGCAGTCCTTCAAAAGAACGCAGATATTCACCATACATTGACTTGTTGTGTTGATGGAGTATGCCGATTATACACGCGCCCACAATTCATCTGCCGACAGCAACCATTCTACGCTGACACCCAATATTTTTGAAAAGGCCATCAATTCATAGTCTGCTACGAACCGTGTCCCGATTTCTATTCTGCTTATGCTGTCCCGCTCAAGGGTAACGCCTGCGACTTGCAATTTTGCCGCCAGTTCGGCCTGTGAAAGACGGTGCCTCAATCTCGCTTCTCTAATCCGTTCTCCGCTGATGTTCTTGCTGCCGGCATAATCGTAGATTTTCATGTTGTGCCTCGTTCATTTTGTGTTAAAGATCAGCACTTTTCTTGAAATTAACACAAAAATACAATATAATCGCGTTAAAGGTCAGAATTATGAAAATAAAGGCATGAAAGGTTAATATTGACCTATAACCTCCAAATAAAGGAAACAATGCGTTCATAATCCATGCGGCGCATGATAAAGCTGAGGTGGAACAAAACAAAAGAAAAATTTATGGAGCGGCCACGGAAAGGCCGGCAGCCTTACAAAAGCCGGGCGGCGAAAAAAGAAACGGGAACCGATGCCGGGGGCGGTAGCGTGCATATACGGTACTGCCATAAGCCAACGGGTTATTTTTCCCAATCGGAGGATGAAGAATGTACAAAAAGGCAAACCCTCATAAGGCGTATTATTTTACGGAAAAACTCTTAAAACAGCTTGAACGGATACCTCACCATCCGCTGACTATCGTGGAGGCGCCGTCCGGTTTCGGGAAAACAACCGCTGTCAGGGAATTTTTGAATGGCATTACATCTTCCGGCGCAAACGCATACTGGTACACATGTCTTGGGGAGCCTGCTTCCATCGCCTGGAAAGGCATTTGCGAGCTGCTATCCAACGCCAATGATGAGATAGCGGCCAACATGAAAAAGCTGAAGATGCCTACAATGGGTACGCTGCTGTACATGACGGCAATACTGAAGGATTTTCATTGCCAGTGGGAAACATATCTGGTCATAGATAATTATCAACTTGTGGACTGTGACATTCCCCGTGAGCTGATGAGCGTTTTTTCCATGCACAGGTGTCCCAATCTGCACATGGTCTTTATCACGCAGCAACTGGGAAACAGGCAGCAGCTCTCAATCCATAATGGCAATATCCACCTCATCCATTCATCCGACTTCTTTTTTGACAAAAAAGGCACAGCGAATCTGTTCCGCATGGAGGGCATTCATCTGTCCGACAGCGAGTTGGACGCCGTTTTTTCCGGCACCGAAGGATGGGTTTCCGCCATCCGGCTGCAGATCATCAACTTTGCTGAAAACGGCACATTCCAACATACCGCCGATATAGAGCATTTGGTGGAGGCCGCTATCTGGAGAAGGCTGACACCTGTAGAAAAGGATTTTTTACTCTCGGTATCGATCATGGACAGCTTTACCACCAGCCAGGCGGCGATTATGATGAATCAGAAGGCGCTGCCTGAGAACATTGAGGAAACGCTTAAATTCAACGATTTCACTCGCTATCATCCGGATAAGGACGTTTTTGTCATGCACAGCATTCTGCGGGATTATCTGCGCAACCGCTTTTACAATTATCAGCCGGAAGATTTTCAAAAGCGGATGCTCCGCCTGGCCGGACGGTCCTATGCCGCGCTGACCCAGTATTATCCCGCCGCGCAGTTCTTTTACAAAGTAAAGGATTTTGACGCCATTCTCTCCATACCCTTCAATGGCGAATATCTTGGGAATCAAAAAGAAAATTCGCTGCCTGAATTTATAGGAATGCTGGTGGAGGAGTGCCCGGAAGAAACACTGTGCAAATACCCGTCTGTCATGCTTACCTTCAGCGCCCAAATGTACATATGCGGGCAGATCGATACGTACCGGAAGCTGAACCGGCTGATCAGGGCGGCAATTGACAATAACAAGGATATGAGGCCTGAGGATATCAGGCAGATTGAAGGCCAGCTTGCAATCCTGCAAAGCTATGAAGCGTATAACGACATAAGGCAGATGAATCTGTTTCTCAAATCCGCCTGGGAGATAGTAAAAAAACCCTTCCTGTATGCCAAGTACGATACTCCGTTCACATTGGGCTGCCCGTCCGTACTCTTTATGTTCTGGCGCGAATCAGGAGAATTGGAAACTGAAATCAAGGACTTGGAGGAAACGTTGCCCGATTACCGCAGGCTGGCCAGCGGGCATGGCACCGGCGCCGACAGCATCATGCGGGCGGAAGCTTTGCTTATGCGCGGTGAGGACGACAATGCCGAAATCCTGTGCCATAAAGCGCTATATGCCGCCCAAAGCAATCAGCAGACCAGCATTTGCCTGTGCGCCGAGCTGATTTTGGCGCGCATCGCCATTTTGCGCGGGGATGTGGAGGGCTATTTAACCGCTGTAAGAAACATACAGAACTATAAGGAAGACAATGACAGTCAATATGTATTGCGTATGGCGGAGCTTTGCATGGCCACCATCAGCCTCACGCTGGGGATTACGGACAATGTAGCCAGTTGGATATGCGATATGGAGCATATCAAGAAAAATCTGTACGCTCCCGTTGTTCCATATGCCCAAACGCTTTATGTGATGCTGCTTTTAAATGAAAAGAGGTATAACAAACTCCTGGGCATATCACAGCTTATCCTGGATATGGGGGAAAGCAGAGCCGGGAACGCCTGCTATATGATGTCCCGGGTATATCATCTGAAGTGTCTCGCCATTGCCAAGCTCAAAAGCGGAAATGATAAGGAAGCGCGTGAATACCTCAGCAAAGCCCTGGCCATTGCGTTGCCTGACAAGATTTACCTTCCCTTTGCCCAACAGTCACGTGCGCTGGACAGCCTTTTTGAAGTGGCAAAAGGGTCAACACCCGACCGGCAGGGCTTGAACGCCTTAATGGAGCTGGGCAGGCGCCAGGAGAAAGGCGTGAACATAATCAAAAAGGCGGTTCTACAGGCAAAATCACCGCTTACGCCCAGGGAAAGAGAAGTTGCCGAACTTGCAAGGGACAGGCTAAGAGCGGTGGAAATAGCCGACCGGCTATACATATCCGAAGCAACGGTAAAAACGATTCTCAAAAGCGTGTACAGCAAGCTGGATGTACATTCGAAATTTGAATTGGGCATGAAAGAATTTTGACGAAAAAATGGTAAATACCCCGAAAAGAGGCATGATAATAAATTCACATCTGCTATATTCATCAGGTACAAGCGAACAAATAGGCAAACCATGGCATGATTCTGGTCAACCGGGAAGGGCACCAAATCATATACATGGCAAGCGGCATGCGTGGCATGGGTGTTCGGCACATCACCGAAATTCACCGGGATCCGGCCAAAAGCGCAGTTTCTGGAATGCTTATATCCACCGGGTTCGCCGTGGACAGCCGCCGTCAAAGAAGCGTTCAAAAGAAACGGAAATAAAGAAGGAGAGACATCATGAAAAACCTGACCATCAGCATGAAACTTATCGTTGGCTTTGGGATCGTACTGATTTTGATGCTGTTGACCGTTGGAACGGCCATACTGTGCATCACCCAAATTGAGCATCAGGTTCAATTGTATGTGGATTATACCGTGCCCAACATAGGCTCCAGCTGGAGCGTGCGGCGCGACCTTGTTTCCGTTGAACGCTATATGCTGGAAGCCATGCGTGCCAACAGCAGGATTGAATCGATAGCGCTGCTCGACAAAGCTGCTGCTGACGCCGCCCATCTTGGTGAAAGCATGAGCGCGTTTATACAGAACCAGCGGAATCAGGACCTGAAAGAGGATTTGGATTCCGCCACGGAACTGATCCAACAGGCCGGCACGATCCGTCAGCAGATAACGAAGCAGCTTAGCACGGATTCGCTGCTGGACAAGGAAGTGGCATTCCAACTGTTTCAAGAGGAGTATGTACCCGTGTTCGACAAGCTGGCCGGCTTGGTTGTCGGGTTCAGCGATGCCGAGGTTCGGCATGCCGACACGCAAAAGGCAGATGCCGCAGCTACACGGAATATGGCATGGATCATGCTCCTTGCAGTCGCCGTGGTGTCCTTTGGCGCAACGGTTGTTGTCGTTATCGCTATCCGAAAGTCCATTTTAAGCCCGGTCAAGGAGATTGAGCGCGTATATACGGAAATAGCCAAAGGCAACATGCAGGCCAGCGTCAATTACGACAGCCGTGATGAGCTTGGCAATATGGCGAGGCTCATCAAAAAGGCAAATGAAGTGCAAAGCACTATTCTCGGGGACGTGATAAACAATTACACCAGAATGTCCCGGGGGGACCTTTGCATAAACGTGGAGCTTGATTACCCGGGAGATTTTGCATCCCTCAAGCAGGCTACGGAAAGCACCGTTGCCGCCTTGAACCATACGCTGATGACCATCAATACGGCCGCCGAGCAGGTGAGTGCCGGTGCCGCGCAGGTGTCAAGCGGAGCGCAGTCGCTTGCGACCGGCTCTACCGAGCAGGCTTCCTCCGTTGAGGAACTGAGCGTTTCCATTACAAAGATTGCGGAACAGGCGGCAAAAAATTCATCGAATGTCAAGCTCGCGGCGCAATATGTTGAGCAGGCAGGCGCCGGCGTCAATGCCGGGAACGAGCATATGGAACAGCTTACAAAGGCCATGGCAAACATCGGCTCCGCGTCCACTCAGATTGCCAATATCACCAAAGTAATCGAGGATATTGCTTTCCAGACGAACATATTGGCTCTGAACGCGGCAATTGAAGCGGCACGCGCCGGAAACGCCGGGAAAGGCTTTGCGGTTGTGGCCGACGAGGTACGAAACCTTGCCGCCAAATCGGCAGAAGCCGCCAAGCAGACCGCGGAGTTGATCAGGCAGTCCACCGCCACCGTGGCCGAAGGCTCGCAAATAACGGAAAAGACAGCCAGGATACTGCACGAAGTAAGGGAAAAGGCCCAGGAAGTAAACGATAGCATTATTAAAATCGATCAGGCGTCATCCGATCAGGCTGTTGCCATAGAGCAGGTCAAGCAGGGGCTTAACCAGGTATCGGCCGTTGTACAGACCAACGCCGCCACGGCGGAGGAGAACTCTGCCACCAGCGAGGAAATGTCTGCACAGGCGTCTACACTGCGCGAGGAAGTGGGAAAATTCAAGCTGGACTCCAAATATGAAAGAGACGGGCTGGCGGCCATCTCCCTGAACACGGAGTCGCTGAAATCAAGCAAAGCGGACAAGACGGGGCTTGTGAACGCCCCTGCTTTTGACAAGTATTGATGATGCACCGGTTTGATCGGGGCGCCGATGGTACAGGCACCACCGTGCAAAGCCTTCCATTTGTTATTTGTTCTTTGCTTTGCAGGATTCGAGGTATGGCATAACCAGCTGGACGCAGGTTTTATAACCGTCAAGCGGCTGCCCAAGGCGTATTCCGTACGCTTCGCCATAGGCAAACCGGATACGGTAGTCTACGTTTTTCAGGCCGTAGTTGTGTTCCTTTTCCGATAGGGCCATTGCCAGCTCGGGTGGGCTGAAGCCGGCTCCGTTATCGTAAATGCTGATAACGAGCCGGTTGTCACAATCGCGCACAGCAGTGACCTTCAGGCGGCCGCGCAGGTTGCGGACGCGGTCTATGCCATGCTCTATCGCATTCTCAACCAACGGCTGGAGCACAAAAGTGGGGACCTGGCAATCGCCCAGTTCCTTGGGAATATCGTATTCAGCTTCGAAGCTGAAATTGTGCATCATCTTCTGGATGTTGACGTAGCTGATGATGTTCATGATTTCTTCATTGAGCAGGCTTTCATTTTTTCCCCTGTTCAGCGCCGTGCGGTAGAAGGTGGACAGTATATCCACGATTTCACTGATTTCGGATGTGCCAGCCTGTATTGATTTCCAATTGATCAGGGAAAGCGTATTGTACAAAAAGTGAGGATTGATCTGGGCGCGCAGCGCGCGCATCTCCGCTTCCTGCTGTTTGAACTTGCTCATGTACAGCTCCTGCGTGGAACGCCTGAGCGAAGCGACCGTTGCATCAAAGCGGTTCATCAAGGAGCCGATTTCATCCTGGTAAGGGGATGTGATGGATGCGTTGAGGTTGCCGTTTCCCACCTGGATCATCACATCGTTCAATTTGCTGATACGCGTCACCATGTGGACGGAAAAAAGGATTATCAGGGGGAAGATAAGTGCCAGGCACAGCAGGATAATCAATACAATCGCTTTTAGAAGCCCATCGCTGTTGACATAAAGCAATGACACTGGCATCATATGGCCGCAAGTGCTACGCCTTCCCCCGCTATGGCATGCAGTACAAGTACAGCTATTACCCCAAGAGGATCATCGCCACAACAAACGATCTATGGCTGTCCTGGGACGTGGCGTTTGAACGTGGCGTGGTGGAAGCGGTGGGATATGAAAACGGTATGGAGGTCATAAGAAAAAAGATCGTTACCACCGGGAAAGCCGCCGCCGTACGTGCTTTGCCTGATGGAATGACGCTCAAGGCCGACGGCCGGGATATTGCGCAGATTGAGGTCAGCCTTCACGATCAGCAGGGATATGAAGTGCCGGATGGCGATGACGAACTTACTGTCAATGTCAGCGGTGCCGGAAGCCTTCGCGCACTGGACAACGGTGATTTTCAGTGCAAGACGCCCTTCACCGGCCGCAGCATGAAGGCGGCGGGCGGGAAACTGCTGATTACGGTACAGGCGGCAAAGGAAGCAGGCACCTTGCGGGTGGATATTGCAGGCGCCCATTTGGAGGGGACAGCGGTAGAACTCCAGGTTGAATGACGGCAGCCCAATATCGAAAGGAGCACACGGATCATGAGCGCTGCAGCAAGAAAGCACACCTTAAGGCAAGAGCTTTTCGTGTTTGACTGGTCGTTCCATCTGGGCGATATGGGCTCCGATGCGGCAACCGCGGGGGATGGCACATGGCGGGCGGTGCAGCTTCCGCACGACTGGAGCATTGATTATCCTTATATCGAGTCGGTAACGGGCGAGGAAAACGGCGTATGCACGTATGTTGTCCGCGGCATAGGCTGGTACCGCAAGCAATTCACGGTGCCTGCGGCCAGCAAGGGAAAAAGGCTCTTTCTTATGTTCGAG
>JAEWNM010000361.1 GCA_023392755.1 Bacillota bacterium | reverse complement strand
TCGCAAACCACCGCACATGTCGCTGGTTTGCGATCTAGGATCGGAGGACTGCGGCCCTCCGATGCCTCCCCAGGTTTTTTGATGGTCTGACCAGCGGAAATGAAGCGTCATTTCCGCTGGCTCGTCCTTGGTCCATTCGCCCGGATTAAATCACCGTGAGCCTTAAGGTGCCGGGGTAGGCGATGATGTGGCTTGGGGGGTCGGCACAGGCAGCACATCCGCATACAGCAGTGTCTGTGTCTTTGTGCCGGCAACGCCATCCGCACTAAGGCCGCAGTCCGTTTGAAAAGCCTTCACGGCTTTTTGCGTGCCGCCGTAATAACCGCCTGTTACGGTACCCGTATAATAGCCCAGCTCCTTAAGCTTCATCTGAAGCCAGTAAACATCCTCCCCCTTGTCGCCCTTGTTCAGGGAGCGGAAGGGTGTGGGCGGCGGCTGTTTGCCGTCATAAGCGGGCGGCAGTGTAGGCGCCGGGGTCATCTTTGGCAGCATATTGCTCCAGTTCAGCGGGGCAGGCTTCAGCGACTGGGTCAGCTCCGGGTCGGAGGGCAATTTGTTCGTAACGGTAACTACCGTGCCTTTGCCCGCGTTCTCATAAATCCACTTGGCGTCGGCAACCAGCATGCGTATGCAGCCGTGGGAAGCGCGGGAACCCAGTGCCCGGTAGGAACCCACCGCCAGGTCCATGGTGTTTTTTGTGTTGTATATCACGGAGTGGAAACCAAAGCCATTGGCAATGGGCGTCCAATACTGCACATAACAGCCGTACTTGGGAAACAGGGGGAAACGGGAGCGGCTGGCGCCCAGCTTCCAGCTTCCAATATCGGTGGGTGTCGCCCTTGTACCGGTAGAGCAGATCATTTGCCTGACAACCTTTGTATATTCATTGTTTTCGTCCAGCCCATAGGCGGTGATCACCTGATTGGTCACATCTATGGTAATGGCGTATGGCACAGGGGTGGGTACGGGGGTCGGCCTTGGCGTTGCGGAGGCATCCAGTATATCCTGGCTGTTGAATATCATGTTCCATGTTTTTTCGCCTGTCACGCCATCCGCTGTGAGGCCGTTCTTCTTTTGAAACGCGACCACAGCGGCCTTTGTTTCATTCGTATAGCTGCCGGAAATATCATTTTGATAGTACCCCAGCTCCGCAAGCCTGGTCTGGAGCAGCTTCACCTTTTCGCCGCCGGATCCCTTTTGCAGCCTTTTGGTATACACAACGGCCTCAGGTTGAGGCGAAGGTGTTCCCCCCTCCGGGCCGGCGGATGCGCTTGCTTGAGGCGCATTTGCGGGCGTTTGGGAAGGCGCGGGTGTTGGCGCAGGCGTCAGCGTGGCGGCCGGCGTTTGCACAGGCGCGGCGGAAGGGGAGGACGCTGTTTTCCCAAGAGCCCCGCTCCCGTCAAACAGCAGCGTTTGCGTATTCACATCCGCCTTGCCGGTAACGGTCAGCCCGTTCTTGCGCTGAAAATCCGAAACGGCATAGTAGGAGCCGTTCAGATAATTGCCGCTGATTTTGCCATTGTAATATCCAAGCTCCGTAAGCTTTGACTGCAGCGCCTTCACATCCTCCCCCGAGTCGCCTTTTTCAAGGGAGCGGTACTTTGCGGCGAACAGCGCGGCCTGGGTATCAACATCGGCAATACCGGTAGCCTCCAGGCCGTAATCGCCCTGAAAGCCGCGGACGGACGCCTGTGTGTCCTCCGTAAAAAGGCCGTTCATCTCGCCTGCGTAATAATGCAGCTCATAAAGGCGCTGTTGCAGGCGTGACACCTGTTCCCCCTTGTCGCCGTACTGCAAATCCTGCATGCCGCCTGCCGCCTGTGTGGCAACGGTGTTGCCTTCAGCAAGCCCGTATACCATCACCACCAGCAGAATACCGATCATCATCCAACCAGCGAATCTTTTCATGAAACACCTCAGTTCCTACGATCGTAGAATTAATGATCCCTACCGGAATAAACGCTTGACGCCTGCTGCCGGTTCCACATATTTTACTTGGAATTGTTGCCAGCCATGCGCTTTTGCGCCGCTGGATAAAGATGGCGAAACGCGCATTACCGGCCCCCGGCATTCCCCCGCCAAATCATGGCGGGCAGGCAGCCGGCAGCGATGGGCGAAAAAGCCCGTCCTTCCCCGAAAAAAAGAGGCGGATATTTTCGTAAAAACCAAAACATCCGCAGGCGCCATGCTGTGCTATACTATAATAAAACATAAGCACGTATGGAGGCACGGCATGCAAAGCAATCCCCGAAAGGCGTATCCCTTTGGCCGGCATAGTATGCTGTTTCAGCTGATCGCGCTGTTTGTCACATTGACGGTGATAGCCACCGGCTTGACGGGCTGGCTGATCTACAACCGCGCCGCATCGCAGCTGATGGATAACGCGTGGGCACAAAATGAAACGCTGCTGGAAACGGCCCGGGCTGCCATAAACCGCCAGTTTTTGCAGGTGCGCTCCTTCGCGTGGCAAATCAGCAATAACGACAAAGTCGCCTCCGCACTGTATGCCCGCGAGCAAACACCCGGCACCATACTGAATGCCAGGGATATCATCAACGTTTTGAAGGGCATGAAGGCCTTTATGGATACCATTGCCGATATCGGCATCCACCTGTACAATACGGACGTGGTAATCACCGGCGAAAGCAGCAATGCAGCCAGCAAATATTACCAGCAGTTGAATGTCGAAACAGGCGAGGCCATCAGCCGGGTGTTAAAAACCAATGAGGGGCGTTCCATGCTGTGCGCCTATGCGGGAAAGCACACCGTTTCCCGCCTGATCAGCAAGGAGGATGTGCTTACCTTCATCAGTGACCTGCCTATCGGCGGAAGCGGCCCGGTGGGCTACTCCTTTACCAACCTGAAGGTGGACAAGCTCAAGGAACTGCTGCCGTCCGGCGGCGACAGCTTCCTCATACTGGCGGATGAAAACATGCAGCCGCTGTACAGCACGGGCAAAGAAGCGGATCAGCCGCTTTTGCATGGGATATGCGACCTGGTAAAAACCCAGGGGGTCAGCAGGAGCATGCGCTATAACGGAGCCGCGTACGGCGTGCTGCTGGGCGAAACCGACGTTACCGGCCTTCGCTGCATGGCCGTGGTGCCCTACCGCACGCTTTTGAAGCAGGCAGATTCCATACGCATGGTGACGATGACGATAATCTGCGGCTGCATGCTGCTGGGGCTTTTGATGTCGGTGCTGATGGGCCGGAAAATGTACGCGCCGGTCGCCATGCTTATGAACAGTCTCAAGCAGCTGGAAAACGCCGCGCCGGCAAGGAACAAGCGTGTGCAGAATGAAATCTCCTTCATCAGCGGGGTGGTAAAGGCCGTCACCACAAAAAATGATGAACTGGCCGTGAGCAACCGCCAGATCAACCGCATACTCAAGAGCAAGCTTCTTATTGAGCTGATGGAGGGCCGGCTGGCCGACGGCGAGCAGACCCAGCAGATGCTGTTAAAGGCAGGCATTCAATTCCCTTACACACAGGTACAGACGGCTGTATTTGACCTCGCCCTGGGCGAGCACGGCCTTGCAAACCTGGAGGAGAGGCTGGGGACAGACCTTACAAGCTGGGCGGAGCAGCACTTTGCGCGGGCGCACCACGGCGCCTTGACAGCTTACGCGGCGAGCCGCGAAGACGGCAAGCTGCTGGCGCTGTTCAACATTGACGCCAGGCACAGCCATCCCGAGATCATCTATGACCTTATGGCAGAATTGAGGCAGACGCTGGATGCGCAGTATGGCACGGCCTGCCGCGTGGGTGTGGGCCGGGCGTATCTTGTGGGCGCAGCCGGCTGTGCCAACTCCCTGATTGACGCGCTGCTGGCACTGCGCAGCGACATGCCATCAGGCGCGGAAGGCATATTGCTGGCCGAAGAAGCGGATGAGGCGGGCGGCACCTTGTCGCACTACTCCCTCACAGCCGAGCAGCAGCTTATCAACCGGGCCAAAAGTGGGCAAAAGGACCTTGTAGCCGGACAGCTTGCGGAGCTGCTGAGCCAAAGTGCCGCATACGGGATCACGGGTGACAGCACGGCCCACGCGCTTTTGTTCACGGCGCAGCGCATTGCCCAGCAGGCAGGTGTCGAGGAGCTTTTTCTGCAAAGCCTTGAGCGGGAGGGTATCCGCGCCCGTGAGGTGCCGGGGACAGCCATTACGCTTGCCAGCCTTCAAAGTGTATATTTTTCAGTGATCGACGGTTTGCACAGCAACCGCAGCACCCAGGACAGGCAGCTTTACGGACGCATGCTGGAGTACATTCACCGCCAGTACGCCCATGACATCTCCCTTGGCCAGCTCAGCGACTATATGCAGCTATCCCCCAGCTATGTCGGCCTGATCTTCAGCCGGGTGGGCGGGATGAGCTTCGGAAAGTATGTAAGCGATTACCGCATTTTGAAGGCCAAGGAACTGCTGATGGAAAACCAGCTAACCATCCGGCAGGTGGGTGAGCGGGTTGGGATTGACAACCAGAACACATTCATTCGCGTTTTTAAAAAGATTGAGGGAGTAACGCCCGGACAGTACCGGGAAGCAAAAATGATGACGCATGCGCCGAATTGACGATGCCCCATCGTCAGGATCGGTGATAAAAAAGAGATATTGGCGATAGCGGCAACCCTTCTGCCGTGGTACAGTACCGGCAGGAGGTGAACGCGTTGCAATCAAGAAGCGGATTGCGGCTGTGGCGCAGGGTTTGGAAAGCAAAATACCTGTACCTGATGTTTTTACCGGTGTTTTTGTACTATGTCCTGTTCCGGTACCTGCCCATGGCGGGGCTTGCCATTGCTTTCAAGGAATTTAACGCTTTTCTCGGCTTTGCCAGAAGCAAGGCCGTGGGCTTTAAATTTTTCCAGCAATTTTTTGACTCCATCTATCTTTGGCGGCTCATTCGCAATACCCTGGTTATCAACTTGTACGATCTGCTGTTCAACTTCCCCGCCGCCATCATTTTTGCGCTGCTGCTCAACGAGGTGCGCTGCACGCGCTTTAAAAAGATCACGCAAACGATTACCTATATGCCCTATTTCATATCCTCCGTTGTGATTGCCAGCATGCTGGTGCAGTTTCTTTCGCCTTCCTCAGGCCTTGTCAACCACATCATCGCGGCCCTGGGCGGCAAACGGACATATTTCATGACGCAGCCGGAATCCTTCCGGACCATATACACACTCATGAATACCTGGAAGAATATCGGCTGGAATTCCATTATATTTCTCGCCGCCATCAGCGGCATCAATACCGAGCTGTATGAAGCATGCATCGTGGACGGCGGCGGCCATTGGCAGCGTATGTGGCACGTGACGCTGCCGGGCCTGAGCGCGACGATTGTGGTGATGCTCATCATGCGCCTTGGCCATGTAATGGACGCGGGATATGAAACGATTCTGCTTTTGCAAAATAACGCGAACCTGGAAACATCCGACGTGATCGGCACATATGTGTACCGCCGCGGCCTCAAGGGCGGCGAATACAGCTATGCAACGGCCGTTGGCATGTTTCAGAGCGTAATCGGCTTTTCGCTGGTGATATTCAGCAACTACCTGTCACGCCGATATTCCGAGACAAGCTTATGGTAAAGGAAGGACGGATGCCAATGTTATCTCCCATACCGCATGCACATGGCTCCGGCCGAATCAACGAGGGCGTTGGACGCAAAGCGTTTGTAGCCATCAATACCGTGCTCCTGTCGCTGCTTTGCGCGGTGATGCTTTACCCGGTCATCTATGTCATCGCCTGCTCCTTTTCCGCCGAAGGCGAAATCCTTCGGGGCACGGTATCCCTGTGGCCGGTTGGCCCGCACACAAAAGCTTATATCAAGGTTTTCCATTATCCCCAGCTTTGGATCAGTTACCGCAACACCGTTTTCTACACGCTGGGCGGCACGGCCATCAACCTGCTGCTGACGGTTTGCGGCGCATGGGTATTAAGCCAGAGAAAGCTGCCGGGGCGCCGGTTCTTCACCCTGATGTGTACCTTTACCATGTTCTTTTCAGGCGGCATGATCCCCACTTTCCTGGTGGTCAAGGAATTGAACATACTGTACACCGTATGGGCCATGGTGCTGCCGGGCGCCGTCAGCACCTACAACATGATTTTGATGCGCACCTTCTTCCAAACCATTCCCCAAAGCCTGATTGAGGCGGCGGATCTGGACGGCTGCACGGATTTTGGCATACTGTTCCGCATTGTGATCCCGCTGAGCCTGGCCAGCCTGCTGACCATTGGCATGTTCTATGCCGTAGGCCACTGGAACAGCTATTTCAACGCCGTCATTTACCTGAACAAGGCCGAGCTGTATCCGCTGCAGATCATACTGCGGCAGGTGGTGCTGCAAAACGAAATTGTGGAAAACGCGACATCGACGGAGGCGAACATGGCCGAGGGCATCAAGTACGCCACCATCGTCGTGGCGATGCTGCCGATGCTGATCGTATATCCGTTTGTGCAACGCTTTTTCGTAAAGGGTGCGATGATCGGCTCCATCAAGGAATGATTTCGTTTTCAGGATTTTTACGCCGGTTCCTGTCCCCATATGTGTGGGGATGAAAATAGAGTCTAATAAAGGAGGAACCCCCATGAAACACCTATCCCGTTTGCTGGCCCTGCTCCTGACCGCGGTGCTATTACTGCCTTCGGCTGCCCAGGGCGCCGCTGCCCAGGAGCCCGTTACGCTGACCGTATGGGCGTCGGACCGCGAGAACATGCCCATGCGCAACGGCCTTCTGATTCTGGACATACTGGCCGAGCGGCTGGGCATCAAGTTTGACATCATCTCCGCACCCACGGAATCCATTGCTGAAAAATACGGCCTGCTGATGGCCGGCGGCGATATTCCGGACATCGTGCAATACAAGGCCAAGGACCTGCTTTTGTACAAGGATGCCTGGGAGCCGCTGAACAAGTGGATCACAGAGGAAACCACCCCGAACCTCTACAAGGTTTATTCAAACCCCGACATCCAGCGCGCCGTCAGCGACAGCGACGGGAATATTCGCTTTATCGCGCAGAAAACGGCCATCACCTGCGGCAAGCTGTATTTCTACCGCCAGGACTGGCTGGAAAAGCTTAACCTTGAGGCTCCAAAGACCGTGGAAGACTTGTACGAAGTATTCAAGGCGGTCAAGAGCGGCGACCCCAACGGCAACGGCATTGACGATGAAATCCCCTTTGCCGTACGCAAGCAGGGCACGAACAACCGGGCCAACCTGATGCCTTTTGTCAACAACTGGGGCATTGCGGAATACTTCTTTGCAGAAGACAACGTTGTCAAGTTCGGCGCAACCGACCCGCGCATGAAGGAAGCGCTGGCCTGGCTGAACAAGTGCTATGCGGAGGGGTTGATTGACCCCGAATACCTGACCGTGGACAAGACCGCCTGGTATTCCGAATGGACCAACAACCAGGTATTCATGAGCTACGACTGGTCCGCCTATATCGACAATGTCGCCAACCTGTTCAAAAATACGGACAGCACCGTTCACATTGTTGGCACAATACCGCCCGAGGGCCCCACCGGCATCAGCGAAACCCGCGACCAATTGCAGCAGCTGACCGTGGACGAAAGCTGGAATACCGCCATCTTCGCCGGCGCGTCGGAGGAAAAGAAGGCCGCCGCCATGAAGCTGCTGGATTACCTGTACAGCGAGGAAGGCATGACCCTGCTCAACTTCGGCGTACAGGGAACGCACTATGACGTGGTGGACGGCGAGTATGCCTACACCGACCTGATCATGAAAAACCCCGACGGCCTTTCGCCCCAGGATGCGCTCCGCTCCTTCGGCATTCAAAGCCAGTTCACCCTGCTGCAGGACGCCAGGTATGAGCGGGCGTTTGTATCCGATGAAGTCAACCGTATCCGCGATGTGTACGAGCAGGAAGACCACATCGGCGATGCATACCCCACGCTCGCCTTCTCCAGCGAGGAACAGGGTGTCATCAATGAAAAGTACACGGAAATCGAAACCTATGTCAATGAAATGATCGACAAATTCATCATGGGCATGGAAAGCCTGGATCAGTTCGACGCCTTTGTGGAAAAGGTGAACGGCATGGGCTTATCGGATGTGCTGGCTGTGCAGCAGTCCGCCTATGACAGGTACATGCAATAAGGAATCAAAGCGCATGGAGCGTAAGTGCGGTTAATTGACCCATGCCGTTTGTAATGCGGCAGCAAGGAAGCCGGTAAAAAAAGCCGGCAAAACCATGGCCACTGCGGGGATTCTGCTGATTGCCCCCTCCTTCGGGAGGCGGCCTTCAGGCAGCCCGGCGCAGTGGCCATCTTTTTGTACCGGTCACGGCAAGCGTCCGTGTTTACCGAACGGGTTTGATATTCAGGTTCACACCCAGATCGTCTTCGGTGTCCATAATGGTCCAGCTGCTGCCCGGGTAATAGCCCACCGTGCGCAGCGCATAGCGTTTTGAAAGCTCATCCACAATGGCGTCACGGCGCTCACCCACCTCAAAGCCCAGATGGTGCACACCGTTTCCGTGTTTGTCCAGAAATTCACGAAAGGTGCTGGGATTTCCGTCTGGCTCGTGCAGCTCAATAACAAACCCCGGTCCTTTGATGTTGGCGACTTTTACCTTATAGTTGGCGGTTTGCCCGCGATAGGTCTGGTCGGGGTCCGGCATAAAGTTGGCTTCATGGATATCCGGCACGGGTATGCCAAACATTTCAGCCCATGTACCCGCCGCCTTTTTGATATCATCAACCACCAGGCAAATTTGAATAAAGCCTTCCATATTGATGGCGTTTTGCATTGGGTCCCTCTCCTTTTAGGAATTTGTTAATCGGTTTGGAGATCATCCCTTCACGCTGCCCATCACCAGGCCGGCAGTGAAGTACTTTTGCAAAAAAGGATAAACACACAGAATCGGCACCATAGCCAGGAACAGCTGCGCCGCATTGGTTGTCCTTGCATTGACAAGGTTCAGGTAGGTGGCCAGTTCCTGGCTGATGTTGGTGGCGTTGCGAAAGAAGGCTTCCGGATTGATCACCACGGTTTGCAAGTAGCTTTGCAGCGGGTAGTTGTCCACCGTGTTCATATAGATCATGCCGTCAAACCAGCTGTTCCAATGGCCAACGAAGGAAAACAGCGCCACTGTCGCAAGGGTGGGCTTGCATACCGGCAGGATCACATTCCACAAGGTTTGAATGTGCCCCGCACCGTCGATGAAGGCCGCCTCCTCAAGTTCTTTGGGCAGGCTTCGGATATAGTTCATGACCACCAGCATGCTAAACACCGGAAGCGCGCCGGGCAGGATCAGCGCCCAGATTTTATCCACCAGGCCGGTATACCGCACCATCATGTACATCGGGATCAAGCCGCTACTGAACAAAATGGTGACGACAAAAAACCAGGAATACACGCTGCGCCAGCGAAATTCCTGTTTGCTGCGCGCCAGTGCGTATGCGGTCAGTATAATCAGCACCAGGTTGACCGGCACGCCCAGCAGCACCCGCCTGACCGACACCCACATGGCCTTGGCAAACGCGCCGCCTTTGAGAATGAACGAGTACGCGTTGGTAGTGAACCCCACCGGCCAGAACATGACCTCTTTGGCAATAACGGCCTGCTTGGAGGAAAAGGAGATGGCCAGCAGGTTCAAGAAAGGCAGCAGACAAATTGCCGCGACCGCCAGCAGGAAGATGAGATTGAAGACCAGGAACAGTCTGCGGGAAAATGAAGGTTTGATATACATGCGGCGCAGTCTCCTTTCCTAAAAGACTCGATAGCCCGCATACCGGTCAGCGAGCCAATAGGACGCGACAATGAAAACGAAAGAGACTACGGATTTGAACAGGCCCGCCGCGGTGGACAGCGCGAACTGCGCGCGTTCAATGCCCAAACGGAACACAAAGGTATCAAGAATATCCCCTGTGGCATAGACCGACGGACTGTACATATTGTAGATCTGGTCAAAGCCGCCGTTGAGGATGTTGGCCATGCTCAGCACGGTCATCAGCACAATGGTGCTCAAAATACCGGGCAGCGTAATGTGCAGCGTCTGTTTCCACCGCCCCGCGCCGTCAATCATGGCCGACTCATACAGCGCCGGGTCAATTCCGGTCAGCGCGGCAAGGTAAATAACCGAGCCGAACCCGAAGGTTTTCCAGATATCGGTGATCACCATGGTGGCCGGGAACCACCCCTTATTGCCCAGGAAAAAAACAGGCTCTATGCCGGCTATGCCCAGCAATTGATTGATTACGCCGGAGCTGGGCGAAAGGATGTCACGGAACAGGCCGGCCAGAATAACCCAGGAAAGGAAATTCGGCAGGTATACGGCGGTTTGGATGCCCCGCTTCCGCCTTATATGCCGCAATTCGTTGAGCAGCAAAGCAAACGTGACCGGCACCAGCACACCGCCGGCCATTTTCGCCATGGAAATCAGTACGGTATTATGGATTACCTGCCAAATGTTGGGCATCGCAAATAGCTTTTGGAAGTTGGAAAACCCTATCCACGGGGAGCCAAAAAGCCCCTTGGCCGGATTGAATTTCTGAAATGCAATGGAGACGCCCGCCATGGAGCCGTAGCTGTAGATCGCAACCAGCACAACCGCTGGAATCAACATAAGGTGGAGCGGAAACTCACGCATCCTCTTGTTTCTTTTGCTGGTCCGGCTGAAGTTTGTCACGCCTGATTCCACCCCCTGAATGCACTAGCGCATGAAGCAGTGAACAGAAGGGCCTGAGGCAGGCCGCCCCACCTCAGGCCCTTATTCTTTTGATTGATTATTTTGCTGGATACAGCTCTTCCATCTCGTCCAGCACCTGCTGCCCGCCGGCGCTGAGCCAGTCTTGCACATACTGGTCAAACGAATCCAGGGGCGCCGCACCGGTGATGATATCGGTGAAGGCGGTTACGGTGATGGTTTCCAGTATGGAAGCGTTGACCAGATAGGATTCCGGACGGATGCTGGCCATTTCGTTTGTCACCAGCCAGCCGTTGGGCACATAATCATGCAGAGAAATGCCCATTGTTCCGTTTTTGCTGTTCATCTGCCCCCAGGTTCCATAGGCATTGGGATCCCGGTTTGCACCGCTCTCAAAGTCCACCGCATACTGATACATTTGCTTTACGACAGTGGGCAGGTCATCACCGTTGCCCTTTTTCAATGCTTCGTGGATTTCCGGGGCGAACAGCTCGGTGGGGATGCCCACATACGCAGGGCAGAGGCGGTACTGCTCATTGGACCAATAGGTCACAAAGTCTTCGGGATTGTCGGATTCATATACCATCTGGTTATACAGGTTCAGTATCTTGATGAAGGCCTCGGGATGCTCGCAATTGGCATTGAGCATGAACAGGTCGCCGGTTTTGTTGCTTTGGATGCCCATGCGCGGCTCGATGCCCTCAACGGTGGGAATGGGGTAAGCGCGGGTAATCACGCCGCTGTCCTGGAAGGACAGATTGAACGGATGCCAGTTGCCCCAGTTCATATGGTACATCATACCAATCGTGCCATTGATGATGTCGGTCTCCATCGTGTCGACATCCTTGACCACGAATTCCGGATCGATGCAGCCCTCTTCATACAGCTGGCGCACCACCGCCAGCGCATCCTTCATACCGGGGTGCAGATAGGCATAGGTCATTTTCCCGTCTTCGCCGCGATAAAACGCGCCGTTTACGGTGTAGCCGGGCACGCCGTACGCACCGATCAGGCCCAGGATCGTTCCGTAGTTGTTGAGTATGATCTGCTTGTTCAGCGCCAGGCCGTAGGTGTCATCCACGCCGTTGCCATCCGGGTCATCAAAGGTGAAACGGCGCGCCAGTTCCACCATTTCCTCAATGGTGGTGGGCGGCTGGGCGTTCAGGTTCTTCAGCCAGTCGTCGCGGATCCAAAGATAGGCGGCCTGGTGGAAATTATCGTTCATGTAGGGAAAGGCATGCAGCCTGCCGTCAAAGGACGCGCCTTCAAAACTGTCCGGATAGCGGGCCATGTATTCCTTGAGCGCGGGGGTGGCATACTCTTCGAATACATCGGTGATATCGGCCAGCGCGCCGGCTTCGTATGCCTGTTGGAAGAAGGTGCGGTCGTCAAAGCGCCAGATGTCCGGCAGATCGCCGGAAGCAAACACCGCGTTCATCTTGTTGCGGTAAGCATCGACAGAGCTGTCGGCCGAAAAGGACAATACCAGGTCGATATTCAGCTTCTCTTTGATCAGGCGTGTCCAGAGGTTGTTTTCGTAGGTGTCGCCATTGAAGAACTGCTGCACGGCGGTGCTTTGCACGGCCCAGGTGATGGTGACAGGCTCCTCGTAGGGCTTAAGGCCGATGTGCAGTTCCTCAGTCTTTTTTTCCGCAAAAGCCGGCACTGATAAAACCAGGGTACTCAGGACCATGAGCGTGGCGAGCAAAACTGCCAAAGCTCTGCGGGGAAGTTTTGATACCATGGGTTCGTCCTCCTTTTCGTGTCGCATACAGTAATGGACCGGGTGGCCGGGATGCGCTGAATCCGCAACTGCAGCTGGCGTTTATCGTGCGGCCAGCGTTATGATGAGGTCATATTATCACAATGAACACGTGTTTTCAATAGCAAAATTCCCAAATTCTAAAAATTTTTTTCGATTCAGGGGCTTAAATAAGCTAATTGCACAAAATACTACGGATTTGATGCCGGTATAGCACATAATTCTTGACATCAAAATGTGTTTATGATAGCATCCAAAATGCAGGTAACGCTAATCACGTGTTCACGTGCAGACGGGGGATTATAAATGCGTAACGGAAAGCTTAACAGCACAGAAATTGCCAAACTGGCCGGTGTCTCGAGAAGCACTGTCAGCCGGGTGATCAACGGGTACAGCAACGTTCCGGAAGAAACACGCGAGCATGTGATGCGCGTGATTTCCGAAAACGACTATTACCCGCTGTTGTCCGGGCAATTGCTGGTGGGCAAAAAAACAAAAACGATAGGCTTTATCTGGGTATCCGGCGGCAGCATCGCCAAAAGCATACAGTGCAGCGCTTTTTTCGCGCATGTTTCGGAAAGCGCGGCCTCTTTGGGCTACCTTGTGCTCACATGCCTGGTGGACAATCTGACCGACAGGCAAAATATAGATTGGGTGAAGCGCATCTTCATGCAGGAGCGCGTGGATGCCGGCATCTTTATCGGCGTTGACAATGATGATCCTTTGCTGGAGGAGCTGATCGCCCGCGGCAAAATTGTGGGCGTATTTGACCATTACCATTATGACAAGCACGAGCCCAACCGCGTTTCAGTCAACTTTGAAACCGATACAGGGGAAAAGGTAATCGAGTATATGTATGGGCTGGGGCATCGGAAGATTGCCGTGATCGACGGCAACATGAACCGCTTTTCCTGTGTCACGCGGCATATCGGTTTTCTCAAGGCCATGCAGGCACGCAAGATCGACTGCAGACCGGAATGGATGATCTGTGCCGGTGTTACCGAGGAGGACGGCTACATCGCCGCAAAGAAGCTGCTGGCTCTGCCCGGGGAGAGGCCTACCGCCATTTGCGCAAACAATGATGCGGCGGCCTTCGGCGTCTATGACGCTTTGGCCGAGGCCGGCCTGCGCATTCCGCAGGATATATCAGTCATCGGCATGGACGGTCATGAAAAAGCGGTTTTCGTCAATCCGCCGCTGACTACCTTTGCGTTTGATTTTGAAAAAATCTTCCGCTCGCTGGTGTCGCGCACCGTGGACATCGTCGAGGGAAAAGAGGGGGTTTTGCTCACAGAGTTTTTGCCAAGCACACTGGTGGAGGGGGCATCCTGCATGCGGGTCGGCCCGGATGTGAAATGACCCGGCATGCGTAAAGCAGCAACCAAGGAGCCAGGAAAAAATTGAAAGAAGGTTGTATCAATGGCCGGCATTATTGAAACCAACATCCTGACCCAGGTGGGTTTTATCGTACGGGATATCGAAGAATCGAAGCGTACATTCGCGGCATTTTTGGGCGTGACGCCGCCGCCGCACTTTGACGGCGGGAAATTTGAAACAACCGGCACCACCGTAAACGGGAAGCCCGCGCCAGATGCGAATTGCTGGATGGCGTTTTTTGATGTGGGACCGGGGATACAGATTGAGCTGATTCAGCCCAACGGCGTCAAGAGTACCTGGCAGGATTTCCTTGATGAGCACGGCGAGGGCATACACCACATCGCGTTTGGCGTCAAAGGCATGGATGAGAAGATTCAGGCCTGTGAGAAATTTGGCATGACCTGCGTGCAGCGCGGAAAATATGGCGACGGCGGCGGAGAATATGCCTATATGGATGCTTCCAAGAATATGAAGTGCCTGGTGGAGCTGCTGGAAAACTATCGCAAATAAGGGGGTGGGCGTAATGATGAAGGTGGTCGTGATCGGCGCGACCCAGGGCCTTGGACTTGCGCTTACGGCCCGCTTCCTACAAGAAGGGCATGATGTGGCCACCGGCGTGGTAGAACGCATCACGCCGCCCGCTCTTGCAAAACTGGAAAAGCAGCATGCAGGGCGGCTTCACGTGTTTCAGGCCGACGTGACCGACGAAGAGGAGATCGCGCGGGGCGCACTGCTTTGCAAGGAATGGTTTGGCCAGGTGGATAGCCTGTGCCATGTGGCCGGGGTGATCCTGCCCAGCGACCGCGTTACGCTGATTTCTGATTGTGTTGTCCCCGATCTGCGCCGGACGCTGGACATCAATACCGTAGGGCCCGTGATTGTATGCAAGCAGTTCTACCCAGTTATGCGTCCGGGCGCGGGTGTTTTCATCGTTACATCCGAAGGGTCCAATGTGAAAAATAACGGCTCGTGGATCCCGTGTTACAGCCTATCCAAAACAGCCGCCACCAAGGTGGCGGGGCTGTTTAACGCGGCGGTGGAGGATGTGGACTTTTACGCGGTGCATCCCGGGCGCATGAACACCGAAATGGGGCGAACTACCGCGCAAATCGAGCCCGAGGAATCGGCGGAGGGCTTTTACAAGCTGATGACCGGCACGACGCCGGTTTCCCGGGCGGAGTGGTTTATCAATTACAAGGGCGAGCCTATGCAGGCTTAGCCCGGGGAGGGCTGCAAATGAAGCTGGGCGGTTCGATTTGCGGGCCGTATCAATCCGCTGAGGACTTTGGTGAACTGCTTCGCGCGTCACGCTTTGCGGCGGTCACCTGCCCTGTCCGGCATGACTGTGGCGGGGACGCGGAACGTGCATACTTTTCCGCGGCGGAACGGCTCGGGGTGACCATTACCGAAATTGGCGTATGGAAAAACCCGCTTTCCCCGGATGCCCGGGAGCGGCATGAGGCAATGGAATTTGCCAAAGCGCAATTGGCATTCGGAGACCGTATGGGCATCCCTTGCTGCGTGAACATCGTTGGTTCAAGAGGGGCGCAATGGGATGGCGCCTATGCCGATAACTACGCGCCGGACACCTATGACGCGATTGTGCAGTCGGTGCGCGAAATTATCGACGCCGTAAAGCCCACCCGCTGCTATTACACCATCGAACCCATGCCCTGGATGGTGCCTGATGGCCCGGATGAATACCTACAATTGCTGCGGGATGTCGACCGGCCCATGTTTGGCGTGCATCTTGATTTTGTGAACATGATCAATTCCCCACGGCGCTATTTGTTTGCCAGCGATTTTATTGATGAGTGTCTGCGAAAGCTTGGTCCCCGCATCATCAGCTGCCACGCGAAAGACATTGTGCTGGAACAGCCTTTTACCGTACTTCTGCGCGAAACCGCGCCCGGCCAGGGAACATTGGATTACAGGCATATCCTGCGCAGTGTGGACAGGCTTTTGCCAAAGGGAATGTCGGTTTTGCTGGAGCACATGCAAACCAATGAGGAATACCGCGCAGCCTATGCCTATGTTGCCGGGATCGCCGGAGAGGAAGGCATTGCGATCCGCTGACGCAAAGCTGTATATAGCCGGTGCAAAACACCATCGGCGGTTGCGCCGGCTTTCCAAAGCGCGCTGCATGCCGCAAGACTATTTGTGGCATTGATCCCTATACTGATGGCCGGGCTGTTGATGCAGCTTTTTTTGTCACCGGCATTGCTCTGGCCGTGGCAAGGAGTAAACGGGCGGCGGGCCGGCCATGAGACAGGAGACGGCTCAGCCCTTTCATGTTTTGTCGGCACAACTTTGGGAACGGAAGGTAGAGGGTGCGGCATGCAAAAAATCAAGGTAGGAATTGTCGGCTGCGGCTCGATCACACAGCAGCGCCATGCGCCGGAATATCATGAGAACGCGCGGGCGGAGATCGGCGGCTTTTACGATGTAAATCCGCAACGCGCCACAGCGCTATGTGCCGCTTATGGCGGGACAGCATACGATACATTCGAGGATATGCTGGCCGACCCAACGGTGCAGGCTATCAGCATATGCTCCCCGAACGATACGCATTGCGACTGGACCGTTCGCGCGCTGCGGGCCGGCAAGCATGTATTGTGCGAAAAGCCCATGGCCCAATCCCTTCAGGAGAGCAGGATTATGACGGCGGCACAAAAGGAATCGGGCAAAGTGCTGATGATTGGTCATAACCAACGCATGGTAGCCGCGCACCAAAAAGCACGGGAATTATTGCTTTCCGGCGCGATTGGCAAGGTTTTGTTTTTGCAGAGCAACTTCAAGCACGCGGGACCGGAGCATTGGAGCATAGACAGAACGCCCTCTACCTGGTTTTTCAGCAAACAGCAGGCAGGCTTTGGCGTGTTGGGTGATTTGGGGGCGCACAAGCTGGATCTGATCCGTTTTTTGACCGGCAAGGAAATCAAAACCGTTTTTGCAACAATGATGACGCTGGATAAGCATACGCCGGAGGGCGAGCTGATCAGTTTGGAAGACAATGCCGTCTGCCAGTTCTTTCTGGACGGCGGATTGCCAGGCATTATCCATGTCAGCTGGACAAATTACGGATGTGAGGATAACAGTACCTTTATCTATGGGAAAACCGGGGTGATGAAAATCTTCAGCGGTTATGCAGATGATATTGTTTTGGAGATGCGGGACGGAAGCACGGCAAAATACAACGTGGGCGCCATCAGCACAAACGCAAAGCAGGTACGAAGCGGGATAATTGATGAGTTTATCGCCTCTATTTTGGAAAACCGTTCACCGATTGTCACAGGCAGCGACGGGCATAATACACTGGCTGTTATTGTGAGTGCGATGGAATCATACAAGCAGGGCAGATGGCTGGAAGTGGAATACTGAGAGGATCATATCTTTGCGAGGCAGCATCCTGCGGAAGTTGAATTGGTGGTAGGGGAGCAGGTCACCCAAGTCAATGAACTTGGCGTAAGCGTGCTTCTGTCCACCAGGGACTGCCGGATCGCAATCTAAAAAACATGGCTATGCGCATAGCCGCCATCGTATGGCGGTATCACTTGTATAGCTTTGAGTATCTCCAATTTTCAGCAGGACGGGCGGTTACATGGCTGTCATTTTCATGGCCCTGATCCAGGGCCAGCACTAGCGAAGGCCATATGCTATGCCCCGCCCCAAAAGGCCGCTGATGCTTTATATGCTTTATAAAGACCGAAAACGGCCACTATGGGCGTTGACTTTGCCCAAAAACTTTGGTATATTCACCTTCGCTGGTTCTAAAACATGGAGAGATGGCCGAGCGGTTGATGGCGCTGGTCTAGAAAGTCCAACCAGAGCCAAAAAAGCATGATAAATTAAAGGTTTCACCGATGCTTGACATCGGTCAGACCATCAACAAAGTCTGTTGGTGGTCTGTTTTTTTGTGAAAGGGTAAGAGAACCAAAAGGAGGATGGCACAAGAACGTCGAATATAAAAGCATAAAGAAAATGGGGTGAGAAAATGCTGCGGG
>JAEWNM010000328.1 GCA_023392755.1 Bacillota bacterium | reverse complement strand
GGGCCATACGTATACTCCTTCATTGATTATCATTCATTTGCGACAAACTTCAGCGTGCCAGGGCCGCAGAGCAAAAGCGCACCAGAACCGCCCTTTTGCACGGAGATGTCTTCGCACGTAATGCTTTGAGACCCGTGCAACACCACAGAGTAGGTTTTTTTCGAATCGGTTTCCACAGTATAGGCGGCACCATTGCGGCGAAGAGAAAAAGTGGCTGCCGGGTTTCCTTGCAGATCGGGTATCACGGTTTTGATCTGCGCGCCATCTTTGATATTGAACAGATGTAAGGTCATGCCATCCAAATAGTCATAATCCGGTTGGGTATCGACGCTGCCCATGGGCAGCACGGTATTTTCCCGCACGTACAGAGGCAGGCTCATGAAACCGTGGTTCTCGCTGCGCCATTTTCCGCCAGGTACCTTCTCGCCGGATATAAGGCTTGTCCATTCCCCTTCCGGCAGATAAAAGTCCACATGGCCGTCACTGCGGAACACAGGAGCCACCAGCAGGCTTTCTCCCAGCATATATTGCCGGTCCAGCATTTGAACGGTGATATCCTCCGGAAATTCCAGCATCATGGGCCGCAAAACGGGTATGCCCGTTTCGTGCGCCTCCGCAGCCGCCCCGTACAGATAGGGCATCAGGCGGCATTTCAGCTTGATGAAGAAGCGGACCACATCACAGGCCTCCTCATCAAACAGCCAGGGCACACGATAGCTGGAGGAACCATGCAGGCGGCTGTGGGTGGATAAAAGCCCGAACGCAACCCAGCGTTTGTACACATCAGCGGGCGCCGTTTGCTCAAAGCCTGAGATGTCGTGGCTCCAGAACCCAAATCCGCAATGGGCAAGAGACAGGCCGCCCCGAAGTGTTTCCGCCATGGATGCATAGCTGGCGCTATTGTCGCCGCCCCAGTGCACGGGATACTGCTGCCCGCCCGCCGTAGCACTACGTGCGAACAAAACGGCTTCACCCTTGCCGCGGCATTCTTCCAGCAAGCCAAACACCATCTTGTTATACAGATGGGTATAATAATTGTGCATACGCGTTGGATCGCTGCCGTCAAAATAAGCGATGTCCCTTACTGGAATGCGCTCGCCAAAGTCTGTTTTAAAGCAGTCCACACCCATCTCGATCAGTGAGCGAAGGTATCCGCAAAACCAAACCCTGGCCGCAGGATTCGTGACATCCAGGACGCCCATACCAGCCTGCCACCTGTCTGACTGCCAAACGTCGCCGTTTGTTTTTAACAGCAGATAACCCTTTTCCATCCCTTCCTCAAACAAAGGGCTTTGCTGGGCAATGTAGGGATTGATCCATACGCAGATACGCAAACCCCGCTCCCTGTAGCGCCGGAGCATGCCCCTGGGATCGGGGAAAGTCTCGTCATCCCATTGAAAATCACACCAGTTCAGCCCCTTCATCCAGAAGCAGTCGAAGTGGAACACATGCAGGGGGATATCCCTGTCTGCCATGCCCTGGATAAAAGATGTGGCTGTGTTTTCGTCGTAACTGGTGGTGAAGCTGGTGGTGAGCCACAGCCCGAAGGACCAGGCGGGCGGCAGCGCCGGCCTGCCGGTTAATTGGGTGTAGCGCATCAGCACGTCCTTAGGTGTAGGGCCGTAGATCACATGATAAACAAGCGATTCTCCCGCCACGGAGAATTGCACCCGCTCCACCTTTTCGCTGGCCACTTCAAAGGACACATCGGAAGGGTCGTCCACAAATACGCCATAGCCCCGGTTGGTCATGTAAAAGGGTACATTTTTATAGGCTATCTCGGTGGCGGTGCCGCCGTCTTCGTTCCACATTTCCACAGTCTGGCCGTTTTTGAGATAAGGTGTGAACCGCTCACCCAGGCCGTAAACCCATTCCCCCACGTCCAGCATCAGGGAGTCGGACATATACGACTTGTCCGTCTCCGTGTTATAAGCATGGGCCATGCCATGATATCCGCTGGAGGTAAGCAATTTCCCATCCCCCAGATAATCCACCCGCCAACCGTTTGGTGATGTATCCACCCTCGCGCACAGGGGACCGCTGTGAAATGTGCAGTGCTTTTCACTTTCCTCAATTATCGGGGACACCGGACCTTCGTTGATACCGTATCGGGGCGTTATAGTCCGGCAGCCACGGAAGTGTGTTACCGCAACACGAATCACGCCGTCCATGGGCGCGGTGAAAGATACCTCCAGCACGGGGCCGTCCAAGGTATTCCCCCTGTGTGCCACGTGCCTGTTCAGCGCCAGCGCTTGAAGGCTCTTTTCCACTATCCTGATACGGCAGCATTCCACCGCATAACCCATTTTGAATTCAGGCCGCGTCATCCAATAGCCGTATGTAAAACGCATAGGCACCCTCCCAATTTTCATGTGCAACACACAAAGCCGCCTTTTAAGCTACGTATTTAGTTCGTGAAAAGCAAACACTTCCCCTTCTGAAAGCGCATTATTTATATTCACCCTGGTCTTTGCGCATTGCGCGTTTTATTGTATAATGCGAGTAAACGGCCGGGCCGTTTCCCATAAAGGAGAGCCTTTGGCATGAATAACAATCTTCAAACACCCCTGTTGGAAATGCATTTCCCCTTCTGGCCGCATCTGACGCCGGAGCAGAAGAGCTATATGGCAAACCATGCTTCGCTGCTTTGTTACCGGAAGGGCATAAACATACACAGCGGGGAAAACGAATGCGTAGGGCTGCTGCTGATTAAGTCGGGGGAACTGAGGGTGTATATGCTCTCGGAGGAAGGGCGGGAAATCACCCTGTACAGGCTTCGGGAAGGCGACATATGCGTGCTGTCGGCCTCCTGCGTATTAAGCACCATCACCTTTGACGTGCACGTGGATGCGGAGATGGACAGCGAAGTGCTACTTGTGCATGCCGCCGCCTTTCAGGAGCTATCCCGCCAGAACGTATATGTCGAAAAGTTTTCGTACCAGCTGGCCACCGAGCGGTTTTCGGATGTGATGTGGACCATGCAGCAAATTTTATTCATGAGCTTTGACAAACGTCTTGCCATCTTCCTTCTGGACGAGATGAACAAGGTGGAGGAGGATACCATCTGCCTGACCCACGAGCAGATCGCAAAGTACGTAGGCACCGCCAGGGAGGTGGTGACAAGGATGCTCAAATATTTCAGCGGGGAAGGTATCGTTTCCCTGTCCCGTGGCGGCATCAAGGTACTGGACAAAAAAAAGCTGCGCAGCCTGACAGAGTAAGCAGGGTGCCATATGCCCCTGGATTGGTGACCCGGTCACCGACATGACAGCCTTGCCATGGTACACTGGGCACAAGCCTAACGCCTGCGTATTGGGTGAAACAAAATTGACACACCAGGAAAATTGTGTTATGTTGTATGCAAGTTATCGTATGCTAACCAAATAAGGAGGAAACCAACATGAAAAGCTATGTCGAAAAAATGAACACCTTTCTGGCCAATCAGATCGTTTTTTACATCAAGCTGCACAACCTGCATTGGTACATTCAGGGGCATGGTTTCTTCACGCTGCACGCGCAGTATGAAAAGTTGTATGACGAGGCCACCGAGGTTTTGGATGAGGTAGCCGAAAGGCTGCTGCAGATGGATCAACAACCCGTTTCGACCCTGAAGAGCGCGCTGGCCCTTGCGGATATCGAAGAACGCGCCTCGGGCGCCGTTGACGGCAAGGAATCCATTGAAATCCTGCTGAAGGATTACGAGAAGCTGGCAGCAGATACCCGGGAGATTGTCACCTTGTCCGCCGAGGCAGGGGATGACGGCACGGCCGACCAATTCACTGCCTATCTGCGGTCCTACGCCAAGATCGTTTGGATGCTCAAAGCATACCAAAAATAGCGTGTGGTATCGTGAAAACCCCTTTCCCACGATCAGGAGAGGGGTTTTTCTTGATGAAAAAGACAAGGACTATCGATTGCTTTCTTCAATTTGAATGCCTCTTCATTGCCTATAAAAGCTCCATTTCTAATTCGATTTCATGCTTTAGCGGAATGCCATCCATGCCGATCAGGGGAATGGACGGCTTGAGCTTTCTGGATACATCCATGGCATTGCGGTAGATGCGGGCTATATCAAACCCTCTTTTTTGATAAAACCGCAATGCGCCTATGTTGTCGTTGGTGGTGATGAACTTTACCCTTTCACAGCCGGCGGAACGTGCCTCATTTACAGCCCGCATCAAGAGTGCCGTGCCTATCCCCCTGTTTTCTCGAAGGCTGTCCAGAGATAAAACTTCACATACACCTTTAGCTATGCGGAAGGTGACAAGGCCGGCAATTTCCCCATCCTCCCAGGCGATGAAGCCTGGCGCGCCCGACAGCTCCACCCGCTCCGCCCGCAGTATCATGTATGTAGCAAACCACTTTCCCATCAAAAAGCGATCGACCAATATACGGTCCTCAGCGTTTATAGCGCGTATTTCAAGCATAATGAATCCTCCCGGCCGCAGTGCCGGATATCATTGAAAGTTAAGGCAGCGCGTCGATTTTCTTTTATCGGTCCACACATCATTTCCGGATGGACTTTCTTCGGCCCTGCTTCGCCTCGTACAGGTATTTATCCGCCTCCCCAATGATGGTGCTGACCTCCATGCCCTGACTGCAGACAAATTTCGCCACGCCCACGGATGCTTCCACGTAGTACGGTCTACCGGAACTGGCATTGTAACGGCAGCATGACGCCTTGAACTTCTCTTTGAACGAACACCCGAAATCCGGCGAATCTGTAATGAACATACCAACGAACTCGTCGCCGCCAATCCTCGCAATCAGATCCATATCATCGGTTATCTCACGCAGGATGATGCTGACGGCATGCAGTGCTTCGTCCCCTTCCGAATGGCCATAGGTATCATTGATCTCCTTCAAATGATCCAGGTCCATGAACACGCAATATGCCGTTTTGCCGACATTTTCCCGATTACGGCGTATGGCCCGCTGTATGAAGCCCCGTCGGTTTAGCAGGCCGCAAAGCTGGTCATACTCGGACAGGAAATTCAGTATTTCGTTCTTCTCACGCATATCCTCCAGTTCTCCGGAGATGATCTTTTCCTTACGCTTTAAATCCAGAAAGTTCATCAGCATGCCCAACTGCAGCCCGATCACGTGCAAAAAGGGCATCATGCCCATATCCGCATCGCACATCAGGATACCGTAGTGCACTTCCCCTGAAAATATGCTGAGCGCCATCAGATGATCGTCGTTTGTGAAAACAGGCAGGATGTTGCCGATTTGATCCTTTGTGACAACTGGCATTTGGGAACGCGGATAGGCATGCGCATCATCGCCGCTATGGTAGGCCGCCAGGCGCATTTTTTTGGGGGCCGTCCACATACTTGGATTTTTATGGTAGACCTGCGGCTCTTCCAACAGAAATAGGAGGACACTGTTCATGCTGAAAACGCGCAGCCTTTCCACGACGCTGCCAAATACGCTCTCATCTTCGTCATCACGGTCCACAAGATCGCGTATGAATTCCGGAACAAACCACGACTGCATGCGGAAGTTTTCAAACCGTTCGCCGATGTCATGCAAATCGCTTGTATACAGATGCTGCTGCGCCATGACCACAATTGTGGTGATATTTTTGATAATCTGCAGGTTCTGTTCATAGCAAAACAGCTGGCGCAGAAAATCACCCAGATGCTTGGCCAGTGCGAAAACGGAAATGTCCTGCAGCTTCAATTCATCATGCATCCAGTTGAACAGCGCCGTCTTGTCCATCTCCTGCCGCGTATCGGACGCAAGGCTGTAAAAATGCCTGATGCATTTCCCCAACAGCGTACAATACCGACCCACCTCGTTATCTTTGCAACGCTTGGGCACATCCTGCATGATGTTGGAAATAATGGTTTCAAGGCAGTCTTCCTGCTCTGCCGCATTCACCTCCGGCAGAAGGCAGCTTCCCCCCTGCACGCAGCCGCAGGAATCGCGCACGTGGAATTGAGTCTTCAGTTCAACCGGCGTCACTTTACGGCCTTCTGCCAGGTCGGCGGCCTGCATAACGGCCAGCTCCCCCATTTTGTAGGCATCCTGGGAAACGCTGGTGAGGGGAGGCTCCAAAGCGCGGGCAGTTGAAAAATCATCAAAGCCGGTAATAGCCAAATCTATGCCAACGGCCATGCCACGTTTGCGGCATTCACGGTATCCGGCTTTGGCCATTTCATCATTGCAAAATGCGATGGCCTCCACATCCGGATTATCGTCAAGCAACTGTGCAACCTGCGCATCCGCAAACTCTGAAAAGTCGCCGATCGCTATCATTTTGTCCGTTACAGGCAAATGATGCTTTGCCATGGTATCCCTGTAGGCCCGCATGCGTTCCCTGGCATCCGCGTGCCCTTCAGGGCCTGTCATCATGGCGATCTTGCGGTATCCATGCACCTGTATCAAATGCTCTATGCATTGGTTGAAGCTATTGTAATTGTCAACGGCTATGTAGGATTTATCCGGCAGATCAGTGCCCATGTTCTCCTGCAAAAGCACATAGGGGATATCATGAAACCGGCTCAAAAACCTTTTGCGGCCATCCGCGCCCGTAAAGCCGGACAGAGAACCGTAACCGATGATCAATGCATCCGCCCCCACCAGGGACGAATAGTCGTATATGCTGTTGTAATGGAACGCTCCCTGCGGGTTAGGGCCTGCCTCCATAGGCGCCGCGTGCTTCTGCACACCCAGCAAAAAAATGAGATGCACCTGGCGGCGCATGGCACCGTTGTACATGCCCCGCATCAGCTCCAAAATGAAATCATTGCTGATGTCGCCAAGCAATACGCAAATCGTTCTTTTTTCCGTCGATTTGTCACGTATCATATTCAATTCCCCTTATTTCAGCGTTATCAACGATTCATTCATTAATGTATTTGCATATTATCATATAGATAAGCAAAATACAAGGATTCCCATCAAATATTTGACGTTTGTTGTCGTATTTTCCTGAATTGCGGCATTTTCCCACACATGGCATACAGCCGTACAGACCGTTTGGGTACAAGCCCACCAAGCCGTATGCGTAAAAACAGCAAAAAACCGACGAGGGCCGGAAGCCGGCCGTTCGACGGTCTATAAAGCAAAAAAACCCAAATGACGGATTGCTATCAATTCCTTGGCGAGCGGTTAGCCGCTGCGGCATTTAGGCGCAGTATTCCCGGATAACGCGCGACAGCGCGCCGCTCACCTTTTCAACGGCCAAGCGCATATCCTGCGTCATCACGCCGTCAAATGCCAAGCTTTTGTATTGCATGCCCAGAAGCGTCACATCCGCTCCCGTCTCCTCCGCCAGATAGCGGATCATGACACGAAGGGGCAGCATGTGGGAACAGAAGGTGGGTCCCCCCACATCCTCCGGCCGGATATGCACAACACAGCCCGGTGCCTGCCCAACATCCGCTGCATCGATCACAACAAGATGGGTGGGACAAAAGTTTTTTATTTTGCCGCTATAGTTTTCCGGCGCTGTTTCACCGGGGCAGAAAAGGAGGTTCGGGTATTTTTCGGTGTCAAACGCCGCCTGCAATTTTTCCACAACAAACATGCCGGCGGCATCGTCCGAGCGAAGGACCGATCCCGCGCCAAGTACCGCCAGCTTTTTCACGCCTTGCAGCCTTTCTTTCAAGAACGCATAGATGGATTCCACACTAAATATCCACCTTCAAAGCAGCTTTGTCCCGGTTTGCCAGTTCGAAATAGGTCGTGTTTACAAGCGCGTCCTTGTTGCAGGAGTCAACGCACTGGCCGCAAAAAATGCACTTGTCCATATGCACGGTTGCTTTGAACTGCTTTTCGGCCACCTTTTCAATGGTGATGGCATTGGACGGGCAAACGCGCATGCACAGCCTGCAGCCCACGCATTTTTCACCGTCAAACTTCAAAGCTCCCCGGAAGTTTTCGGCAACTTTTGCCGCAACGGCGGGATATAAAACCGTTTCCGATTTTTTCAACATCATTTCCATCAGGTAGGGAACCATTTTGCCCAGGGTTTTCATGAAAACAATACTCCTTTGACGATCAGGTCAATCAAAATTTGCAAAAGCGATATCGGCGCGAGCACCTTCCAGCAGAAGCTGATCATCTGATCCAGGCGGAACCTGGCCAGCGCGGCACGCATAAGCGCCAGCAGAAACACGACGCCAAATACCTTCGCCAGGAAAAGAAGAAAGCCCAGTATGGCGCTGTCATGAATGAACACGGGGAAAAATATGGCGGCAATCAGAGCGGAAACCACTACCAGCTCGGCATTGAGCGTCATCTTGAAAAACGCAAGAAGCCTACCGGAGTATTCGGTAAAGGTGCCGCCCACGATTTCCGTTTCCGCATCGGGTATGTCAAATGGAACCCGCTCCAGCTTCCCCTGGGCTGAGAAGATGGATACCAGCAAGCCGGGTAGGTTAACCAGGATAAGCCAGGGATTTTCATGGTAGAACACGGCAATGCCGCTGACAGACCATGTTCCGGCCAAAAGCGCCGGCCCTAAAAGGGCCATATAAAAAGGCACCTCGTAGGCGAAAAGCTGCGTCATGGCCCGGATGGCGCCGATTTCCGCGTACAGGGAGTTGGAAAACCAACCGGCCAGAAAAAATGCCATGGTGGGGATAGTCAAAAAATACATCACCACGATCAAATCGCTGTCAAAGGGCTGCAGCGACCGGGTGCTCCAGATGGGAACATACAAAAACGACGCCGCTGTTGCGGCCAGCGCAAACACGGGAATGGCAGAAAACAAGCGTGAGTCGGAGGCCTTTGGGATGACCGTTTCCTTGGAAAGAAGCTTTATCAGGTCGGCCAAAGGTTGGTACCAGGGCGGCCCTACCCGGTTTTGAAGCCTTGCGTACAGCTTTCTGTCAACAAACTCAAACACGAGCGATATAAGAGTCAAAAACAAAAATCCCGGATATACAAGAATATGGAACAGGGCAAGCCCCACGGTAATCAATCCCTCTTTCCTGCTTTTGCGGATAACCGCCCGGAAACGGCATGGCGGTTAGGATAAGCCGCCGCCCAAGCCGCTTTGGCGAATGAGTCAGCGTTTACTTAAATCAACGCCCTGCTTTGCGTACCAATCAATACTGTAGCGGCGCAGTCCATCCCAGTTGAACATCTCTTCGCTGCCCGAGGAACCGTCCTTCACCCTTACCATGCGATCGGTGCAAGAAAAGCATGGATCAATAGCGGCGATGATGATGGGAACATCGGCCAGATAGCCCCCCTCGATCATGTGGGCGATGGCGGCGGAGTTGGCCAGCGTAGGGGCACGCACCTTTACGCGCTCCGGCTTGTCTGAGCCGTTAGAACGGACATAATGCAGGTCTTCACCCCGCGGCGCTTCGTATCGGCTGACGGCCTCGCCCGCCGGAATCCTGTTGGGAACCTTCACGCTCAAGGGCCCATCAGGCATTTCCCTGATCACCTGACGGCAAATCCTGTAGCTTTCCATCAGTTCCAGAACCCTCACAACGGTTCTGCCGAATACGTCGGCATGCTCGTCCGTGATGACTTTAAAGTCCAGTTCGCCGTAGATACCGTAGGGATCATCCCTGCGAACATCCCTGGCCACGCCGGAAGCCCGCAATACAGGGCCTACCGCGCCGAAGCGAAGCCCGTCTTCTTTTGCCAGTTTTCCCACCCCGGAAAGCCTAAGCACTACGGTTCTTTCTTCCAAAACCGTTCTTTGGTAATACTCGGTGCGCGCCTGCAATTGATCCAGCGCTTCCAAAACCTTTTGCGCCTGATCGGGCGTTATGTCCCTGCGCACGCCACCCAGCGTGTTCATGCCGTAATTGACACGGTTGCCGGTAAGCATCTCCAGGATATCCATCACGATTTCCCGGTCTTTCCAGGCATACATAAACAGCGTCATGAAGCCGATTTCATGGCCGGCAATGCCCAGCCAAAGCAAATGGCTGTGAATTCTTTCCAATTCACCGATCAGCGTGCGCAGATACAGCGCACGCCTTGGAACCTCCACCCCTGCAAGCGTCTCCACCGTCTGCACATAACAGGTGGAATGGGAATGGGAACATATGCCGCAAATACGCTCCAGAAGATAAATATTCTGCAAATAGGTCCTGCTCTCGGCGGCCTTTTCCATACCCCTGTGATTATAGCCGATGCCCACGGTGGCAGCCGCGACACGCTCGCCTTCCAGGAGCAATGTAAAGCTTTCCGGCTCTTCCAGAGCCGGATGCTGGGGACCCAGGGGAACGACCATCTTAGCCATATCAGCACTCCTACTCTTCAATCTTGCGCTCGCCGGGCGTCCAATCCTTGCGCAGGGGATACTGCCCCTGTGGCCAATTATCGGGAAGCGGATACTGCCTGCCCTCCGGCAGCCCTGAAACCTTCACGCCCAGAAGCCCTTCCAGCTCCCGTTCGTAGAAGGTTGCGCCTGGGTACACCGGCAGCACCGACGGAATGACGGGATTTTCTTTTGATGCCTTGCACGTAAGATTCAACAGAATACCGTCCGTATTGGCGATGTGGTACAGGAACTCAAAATCCGTCCCGGTGTCCAGGCCTGTGATGGTGCAAAGGTGAGAAAATCCCAGTTCGCCCGCAGCAAAGCGCAGAACATCCATAAAGATGCCGCCAGGTACGTCAACAAATATCCTGCGGGGGGTTACCTTCGCCTTTTCCGCGCCAAGACCAGGAAATTGTTCCGCCAGACGGCTTAACACAAGCGTTTCCTTTTCCAAAGCAATCTCCTCCAGGTCAAGATTTCAAGCCTTCGAGCAGTTTCACTACGCCGTCGATGATTGCTTCCGGCTTGGCGGGGCAGCCGGGAACGTATACATCCACCGGTATGGCCGTATCCACCCCGCCCTCCACGCAATAGCATCCCGCATAC
>JAEWNM010000302.1 GCA_023392755.1 Bacillota bacterium | reverse complement strand
CTTGTATATGGTTGTCTTGTCAACTCCCATTGCACAAGCTTTGGCTCGTTGGGTCACTGTCTTTTCTTCATGTGTTGCACTTGAAGTGTAAACCTACGATCGCAAACCAGCGACATGTGCGGTGGTTTGCGTGGGAATTTTGAAAAAATTCCTTCCTTGCCCGAGCAAACGGCCGCAAAAGGCGTAGCCTTTTGCAGTGTAGCGAGGGAAAAACTCAACAAAGTGGCGACAGCCACTTTGTTGATACACTGAGCGCCGGGAAAGCGATGCTTTGCTATCCCGGCGCTGTTTTCATATCGGCGGCATTGCGACGGTCAAAAACCAAACGCGATACCTGCCACAGCCGAAATGGCGATGGATACGATGGGGTGCGGCTTCCATTTTTTAATGATGAAGTAAATGGCAGCGCCCAGCAAAATCCCTTTCCATTGAAACAGGTTCAGCAGGTTTCCGCTGGCCCCGTAAAGGTCAACATTCAGCAGCGCGATCTTCAGTACGCTGAAGCCGGCGGCGGCAATCAGGCCGACGGAAGCGGGGCGAAGGCCGTAGAATACCGATTTGACAATTTGGTTTTCGCTGAAGGACTTCAAAAAGCGGGCCACGATCAGCACCAGGATGATGGAAGGCAGCACTTCTCCCAGCGTGGCAACGATTGCGCCCGGTATCCCGGCCGTTGTATAGCCGGTGTATGTCGCCATGTTGATGCCGATGGGGCCGGGAGTCGATTCGGATATGGCGATCATGTTCGTCAAATCAAGATGGCTGAACCAACCTGTGGATTTGGACAGCTTCTCCAGAAACGGCATTGTGGCCAGGCCGCCGCCTATGGCGAACAAGCCGATTTTGAAGAATTCGAAAAACAGCTGCAGATATATCATTTTTTCAGCGCCACCTTTCCGCCTTTAAACGCGATACCGGCCAGTCCGGCGACGATAATGAAATAAATGGGATTCAGATCGGTGAAAACGGAGAGGAGGAATACCGCCGCGCATATGCCAATGGTAATCCAGTCGACAAGCGCGCCTTTGCGCAGTTTCATGATGGCGTTGATGATCAGCACAAGCACGCATACCCGTATGCCGGCAAACGCATGCTGCACCGCGGGCAGATAGGCGAAGTTGCTGATGAACGCGGCGATGATGGTGATGATTACCAGGGAGGGGAATACCACCCCGAGGCCTGCCGCAATGCTGCCAAGAGCGCCCTTGACCTTATTGCCTATAAACAGCGATGTGTTCACGGCAATGATTCCCGGCATGCATTGGCCAATGGCATAATAGTCCATGACCTCCGGCTCGGTAACCCATTTCCGCTTTTCCACCACTTCCTTTTGCAGTATGGGCAGCATGGCGTACCCACCGCCAAAGGTAAGGCCGCCGACCCTGGAAAATGTCAGGAATAAATCCAGATAAATGTTCAGAATCTCCACCCGCTCTCATTTTGATGCATGTCAAAAGCATAGTTATCCAATTCGGCCGGAATTATCATAGCGGGACGGATGAATTTTGTCAAATGTTTGCCTTCATGCACATGCTGATAAAAATGAGGCGAATTTGTGGCTAATATTTGGTGGTAATCTACATATTATTTTGTGTAGCTACATATTAAATGTTTTTTCGTCTTTTTTCGACAAAGCTCTGCATGATAAGCAAAGCGTTTATTGATATTTTTTGTTCCAGGTGCTATGATACATATGCTATATGCAGGCGTTTACAGATCATCTTGCAAATGCTGTATCCAGCGGCTATCCGAATTACGCACGGTCATACAGAGGAGGATATGCATGGCGAAATATATCGGGATGAGAATCCTGCTGATGATCCTGTTGATTCTGGGCATGACGTTTATTGTTTTTGCAAGCCTGTATATTGCGCCGGGCGATCCGGCGGCCATGGTTGCCGGTGCCAGCGCGACGCCGGAGGATGTTGAGCATGTTCGTGTCAGCCTTGGCCTGGACAAGCCCTTTTTGGTGCAGTACGGCATTTATCTGCGCAATCTGCTCACCCTGAACCTGGGCATGTCCTATACAACGCGGCAGCCCATATTGCAGGAGATCGTGGTTCGCTTGCCAAATACGCTGAATCTTGCTTTTGCAAGCATCATCCTGTCCATACTGCTGGGCATCCCGGCAGGCATCATAACGGCGCTCCGCAAGGACAGCCTGGTCGATAACGTAATCACTACCGGCGCGTTGGCCGGCATTTCCATCCCCAACTTCTGGCTGGGCACCATGCTGATCTATCTGTTTTCCGTCGCGCTGCGGTGGCTGCCTTCCGGGGGCATGACAGAGCCGTTCTGGACCGCTGTGGGGTTCAAACAGTCAATTCTTCCCGCCGTTGCGCTGTCCACCGCTACAATAGCGAGCTTTACCCGCATCGGGCGCTCCGCCATGCTGGATGTGCTTCAGTCCGATTACATCAGAACAGCCAAGTCCAAGGGCCTTCCCAAAAAGACCGTCGTGTTTGTCCACGCGCTCAGAAACGCACTGATTCCGCTGATCACCCAGTTCGGCACCAGCTTTGGCGGCCTGTTGGGCGGTGCCATCATTACGGAGCAGGTATTCGTGGTCAATGGCATCGGCACTTATCTGATCAATGCCATCAATACCAGAAACTATCAGGTGGTTCAAAGCACGGTGCTGATTATCGCCACCATGTTCATCCTGGTAAATTTGGCGGTGGATATCGTTTATTGCCTGATTGATCCCAGAATCAAGTACAATTAACGTTCACGATAATAGGGAAGGGGGCCCAAAGCATGGAAGTCGGGCGTGTCAATCCGCTTCGGGTGGCCATGGCCAAGCTTTTAAAAAACAAGCTGGCCACGGTTTGCTTTGTAATATTGATTCTGGAAGTCCTGCTGGTTGCGCTTGCTCCTTTGATAGCGCCCTTTAACCCTGAAGCGACAAATATCCGCACGAAGCTGGCCCCCGGCTTCTGGGCCCAATATTCCAGCGATCCCAAGGTGGCGGCCAGCTATGCCCCCGGCCATATTTTCGGCACTGACCATTTGGGCCGCGACGTCTTTTCCCGCCTGCTATGGGGCGGGCGCATCTCTTTGATGGTTGGCTTCATTTCCACTGCCATGGGCTCTGTATTCGGGGTCACGCTTGGCCTGCTTGCAGGCTACTACAAGCGCCTGGACAACATCATCATGCGCTTTATGGACCTTTTGTTCACCTTCCCCGGCATTTTGCTGGCCATGCTGATTATTGCCATGCTTGGCACAAGCACATTCAATGCCGCGCTGGCCATCAGCATTTGGTCTGTCCCCAACTTTGCCCGCATGGTCCGCGGCAGGGTGCTGCAGATCAAGGAGGAGGACTATGTAACCGCCATCCGTGCGGTAGGCGCCAGCAACGCAAGAATTCTGTTTGCCCATATACTCAAAAATTGCCTGCCCTTGATTATTGTTATCGCCACCATGCGCATGGCGACGTCCATCATTTCCATTTCAACGCTTAGCTACCTGGGCATGGGCGTGCCGCCGCCCGCGCCGGAATGGGGCGGCATGATCGCGGCGGCGAAGGAGTATATGTGGAAGCGCGCCAGCCTGATTGTCATCCCCGGCGTGGCTGTCATGCTCACCATCATCTGCTTCAATGTGCTGGGCGACAAGCTTCGCGATATTCTGGACCCCAGCCTGAAGGATTGACCTGTTTGCATTGCACCCATCCGCCCCAAGCGGAGGGTTGTAATAATATAATAATGGACAAGGAGTATCGAGAATGAACGGAACACACCTGAAGAAGCCTCTGGCCCTGGTTCTGATACTGGTTATGTTCGTCGCTCTATCCTTGGGTAGCGTGGCATTTGCCGCCACCGCGGACAAAATGTTCAACGTGGCCCTCACCGCTCCATTCACAGGCTTTGATCCGCTGCGCACCAATGACGCGGCCTCCACCTATGTGAATGCGCAAATCTATGAGACGCTGTACCACATCGGGGCGGACGGCAATACCATCTGCCTGCTGGCGGAGTCGCTGCCCGAGTTCAGCGAGGACGGCATGTCCGCCACCATCAAGCTTCGTGAAGGCGTCAAGTTCCACGACGGCACGCCCTTCAACGCCGAAGCCGTGAAGTACACCTTTGAACTGATCAAAAACCCGGATTTCGGCTCGGCCCGCGCTTCCATCGTGGCTTCCATCGACACCATGGATATCGTGGATGAGAACACCATCCGCCTGAATCTCAGCTATGAGGACGGCGTGCTGCTGGCGAAGCTGGCCCACACCAACTCGGCCATCGTTTCCCCCACGGCCCAGGCTGCCCAGGACCTGATGATCGCGCCCGTCGGCACCGGCCCCTACAAGTTTGTCAGCTCCGTTTCCGGCTCCAATGTGGTGCTTACATCCAATGAGGAATACTGGGGCGGCGCTCCGGCCGTCAAGAACGTGACCATGACCATCATCGCCGAGGAATCCACCGCCATCGCCCGCCTGGAGACCGGCGAAGCCGACTTCATGCCCAATGTGTCGGTTCAGCAGGTTCCCCGGGTGCAGGCCATGCCCAACGTAACCTTCGCCACGTCCCCTGCCGCCCAGATCGTTTACGTCATGCTCCGTCCCACTTCCTATGTGAACCCCATCATGGCCAACAAGGATTTCCGGATCGCCGTCGCCAAGGCGCTGGATACCCAGGGCTACACCGAATTCGTCATGGAAGGCTATGCCTCCCACTCCGCCAGCGTCATCGGCCCCAACGTGTTTGGCTATACGGAGGCCGCCGAAGGCTTCGGCTATGCTTATGATCCCGAAGGCGCAAAGGCCATGATCGCGGAGAACGGCTGGGCCGATGAACCCATCAAGTTCCTTGTTCCCAGCACGCCGGTGTACACGCCCCTGGGCGAATACATCCAGTCCAATCTCCAGGAAGTCGGCCTCAACAATGTGGAAATCGAGTCTATCGACTGGTCCGCATGGCTCACCGAAAGCAAAGTCGACGACCGCTTCGACATTTCCCTGGCCGCTTGGTCCAACGTGACACGCGATGGCACGGAGCTTCTTGAGCCCAACTGGGAATCCGTAAAGAGCAGCCAGCGCGCCAGAATCAACAATGAGGCATTTGACAAGCTTGTTCTGGAAGGCAAGACAACGTCCGACACGGCGCTGCGCATCGAGAAGCTGGAAGCGGCCAACAAGCTCCTGCTGGACGAAGCGTATGTGGTGCCCGTATACAACGCCGTAAACATGTTTGCGTTCAGCAATGCGTATGAAGGCGTAACGCGGGGCGTGGACGGCACGTTCTACCTCAAGGGCATCACCATCAAATAAGTGGTAAACAGGAAGGCCGCGGGCAGGCAGGTATGTTGCCTGTCCGCGGCTTATGCGAACCCATCGCAGGCGGGAAGGCAGGTTTACGCCATGGAGAAGGTTCTTACGGTCAAAAATCTGATCACAACGTTTCGAATCGGACAAAAGGATTATCAGGTGCTTCGCGGCATCTCTTTTGACATTGGCCGTGGCGAGACGCTGTGTATGGTTGGCGAAAGCGGATGCGGCAAGAGCGTAAGCACTTTGGCCGTCATGGACCTTCTGCCCCTCAATGGGAAGGTCGTGTCCGGCAGCATTATGCTGGACGGCACGGAACTGACGACCATGACAAAAAGGCAGCGCAACGCGGTGCGCGGCAAGAAGATGGGCATGATCTTCCAGGAGCCCATGACGGCCCTGAACCCGCTGCTCACCATCGGCTATCAGTTGACCGAAGGGCTTAGGCACCATAAAGGGCTTTCCAAAAGCGAAGCCCGGAAGCTTGCCGTCACGTATCTTGAGCGGGTCGGCATCGCCAACCCCCAGGAGCGTATGCGCCAGTTTCCCTTCCAGTTAAGCGGCGGCCTTCGCCAGCGGATCATGATTGCCATGGTCCTCACGGTCAAACCCAGCCTCCTGATTGCCGACGAGCCTACCACGGCGCTGGATGTGACCATACAAAAGCAGGTTTTGCTGCTTTTGAAGTCATTGAAAAACGAGATAAACGCGGGCATCCTGTTTATCACCCATGACTTGGGCGTGGTGGCGGAGATTGCCGACCGGGTGGTGATCCTCTACTCCGGGCGGAAGGTGGAGGAAGGCCGCGTGGCCGACATCTTCAACCGTCCGCGCCATCCCTACACCATCGGCCTTATGAATGCCGTTCCCAACGTGGATGACGACGAATTTCAAATACAGGCTATCCCCGGTTCCTTTCCCAACCTTACGGAGAATATTCCCGGCTGCAGATTCCATCCCAGGTGCAAGTATGCCACAGAACGCTGCCGGACCTGTGTGCCCGAGGAAATCGAATATGAAGCGGGGCATTTTGTTTCCTGCCATAAGGTGGAGGAGGACGGAAAATGAGCGAGAAAACGCCCATTCTGGAGCTGAAAAAACTCAAGAAGCATTTTGTCCTCAAGCGCGGCGTAAGCATCAAGGCGCTGGAGGATGTGAGCTTCACCATGTACGCCGGCGAAAAGTTTGGCGTAGTGGGGGAGTCCGGCTGCGGAAAATCCACCCTGGGTCGGGTAATCCTGCAGCTCTATCCGCAAACCAGCGGCGCCTGCATCTATTACGGCGTCAAGCCGGAGGAGATAGCGCCCAAATACCTGAAGAAGGAAATCGAAAAGCTGCCCGTATATCAGCAAAAAGCCAGGGAAGCATACAACAACTCCCTGAAGGTCGACCAGGAGATTCAGGCTATCACGGCAAGGGAGCACGGGGCGTCCGGGCAGGAAAAAATAGCCGGCCTCAAGGCAAAATCCAGGGAGTACAGGAAGGAAGCTTCCCGCCAGCTCAGGGAAGGCTCCCGCACGGCAGGGTCCCTGATTTTAAGCGAAAAACTGCCGGAGGTTCAGCGCCTGTTTTTGCGCGGCCATGAGGAGTTCACCTTGGCCCATTTGGCTTTGGCGGCCCGCGCTCAGCTGGAAGCCGAAAATGTGAAAAACGGTATCGCGGGCAAGGCCGACCATACGCTCAAAAGCAGGATGGACCAATATGAGGCCGATGCCAGGGTGCATATGGAGAAAGCCCGTGGCTGCCGCGCGGAGGCCTTCGCGTACAGGGGGAAATCCGTATTGCCCATTACGGAGCTTTGCACGGACCCTGTATACCAGGCCAAGCTTGACAGCAACTACGAAACGGGTATCAACCTTGGCAAGCTGACCGTTCGGGAGATGCGCGCGCTCCGGCGCGACATGCAAATGATTTTTCAGGACCCGGCGGCCAGCTTAGACCCCCGCCAGTCCGTTGGCAAAGCCATCGAAGAGGTATTTGTCATCAATACGGATTACGGCCCGGAAGTCCGCAAGGAAAAAGTGATGACGCTCCTGGAGCAGGTAGGCTTGAAGCGTGAGCACTATTATTCGTATCCCCATGCGCTAAGCGGCGGCCAGAAGCAGCGGGTGGGCATTGCCAGGGCGATTGCCCTTGACCCCAAGTTTGTGGTGCTGGACGAGTCCGTCTCGGCGCTGGATGTGTCGGTGCAGGCGCAGATACTGGAGCTGTTGAATCAGTTAAGCCATGAGAAGCATCTGACCTACCTGTTTATTACCCATGATCTTGGCGTTGTCAAATACTTCTGCGACCGTATTCTGGTGATGTACCTTGGCAACGTGTGCGAGCTGGCGGATAAAGCAATGCTGTTCCACAACCCGCTGCACCCGTACACGGCCTCCCTCCTGGCCTCTGTTCCGCGCCCCGTGGTCCGCGGCGATGACATCAAGGAGGACAAGGTGCTGGAAGGCGAGGTGCCAAGCGCCGTCACGCCGCCCAAGGGCTGCCCCTTCCACACACGCTGCCCGCAGTGCATGGCTGTCTGCGCACAAAAGAAACCGCCCCTTGTGGAGGCGGAGCCGGGCCATTTTGTCGCGTGCTATCTGCATACCCCCAAAGTCAATCCATCCGTTCTGCTGGAGGAACTACAATGAAATTTGATCCTACGTTCGTCCCTTATGCGTCCATCAGGTACCCTTTATATGCCAACCGCGGCATGGTGGCCGCTTCATCGCCCCAGGCTTCCGCCGCCGGGCTGGAAGTATTGCGCAGGGGCGGCAGCGCGGTGGATGCCGCTGTGGCCACCGCCGCGGCATTGACCGTGGTGGAGCCTACCGCCAACGGCATCGGCAGCGATGCCTTCGCGCTGGTCTGGATACAAAAGGACCGCAAGCTCTACGGCCTCAACGCCAGCGGCTGGTCTGCCCGCGACATTTCCATGGAGAAGGTGCTGGCGCATAACCCCGCCGATGGCAAGATGCCTGTATATGGCTGGCTGCCTGTCATGGTGCCCGGCGCGCCCAAGGCCTGGGCGGCGCTGAACGGGCGTTTCGGCAGGGTACCCCTGCCCGATGTCCTGGCTCCCGCCGTAGATTACGCGCGCTATGGCTACCCGGCCTCCCCCAATCTCGCAAGAATGTGGAAGCTGGCGGCGAGCCGGTATGCCCGTATGAACGATAAGCCTGAGTTCGCCGAGTGGTTCAAGACCTTTGTTCCCGGCGGCGAGCCCCCCGCGGCGGGAAGCGTCGTTAAACTACCAAACCACGCGGATACTTTGGAGAAAATCGCAAAATCCGCGGCGGACGACTTTTACAAGGGCGAGCTTGCCGACCGCATTGTTGCTGACAGCCGGGAGTTTGGCGGTTATTTCTGCAAGGAGGACTTTTCGGAGTACGATGTTTCCTGGGTGGAGCCGATCTCCGTCAACTACCGGGGGTATGATGTCTGCGAAATTCCGCCAAATGGCCAGGGCATCGTGGCGCTGATGGCGCTGAACATACTCAAGGAGTTTGAGTTTGCACAAAAAGAAAGCGCAGAAACCTTCCATAAGCAATGGGAGGCCATGAAGCTGGCCTTTGCCGATGGGCTGCATTATGTGACCGATCCCACGGCCATGTCCCTAGACTATCACGATCTTCTGAAACCCGCCTACGGTGCCCTTCGCGCCAAGGAAATCGGCGCGATGGCCAAGACGCCCGCTGTGGGCATGCCGCCCAAGAGCGGCACGGTGTACCTGTGCACGGCCGATCAGGAAGGCAACATGGTTTCCTACATACAAAGCAACTACATGGGCTTTGGCTCAGGCATCGTCGCCCGTGGAACGGGGATCAGCCTGCAAAACAGGGGCCACGATTTTTCCCTCAACCCCGCTGATGCCAACTGCCTTATGCCCCGCAAAAAATCGTACCATACGATCATCCCCGGCTTTATGCTCAAAAATGGCGAAGCCGTCGGCCCCTTTGGCGTGATGGGCGGATACATGCAGCCCCAGGGCCACGTGCAGGTAGCCATGAACATGATCGACTTCCAGCTCAATCCGCAGCAGGCTTTGGATGCGCCCCGCTGGCAGTGGATGCGGGACAACCGATTTTTGGTGGAGGATACCTTCTGCAATGAAATCGGCAAGCAGCTTGCCGCAAGAGGCCATCAGGTGGAGGTTGCGCTGGACAGCGTTACCTTTGGCCGCGGCCAGATCATCCTGCGCACTCCGGAGGGCACGCTGATTGGCGGCACGGAAAAGCGTACCGACAGCAATATCGCCTGCTATTGAGAAGGCGGCGCAATGGATCGGGGATGCGGGAAGGGAAGTTTTTCCCTTCACCGCATCCCCTTTTTCGTCTTACCGCTTACATCCCGGGCTGCCGTACTAAATATAACGCCGGGCTGTCGTAATGAATATTACACAGGGCTGTTGTACTGAGTATAACCTGGGCATCCGTACTAAATATAACACCGGGCAATATTACATGGAGCTGTTATACTGAATAAAAACCCCATGCTGTCGCACTGAATATAACCTGGGCTGCCGTACAAATCGCATAAC
>JAEWNM010000224.1 GCA_023392755.1 Bacillota bacterium | reverse complement strand
CGTATATATACATCAAAGGCACGGCAAAGGACGGTGATTGCCTGATAGAAATCACCGATCCGGGCCGGGGCATGTCAATGGAACAGCTGGAAACGCTGCACAAAAAACTGTCGGGGGAGCTGGACACGGGCGGCGGCGCCGGCAACGGCATTGGCCTGAAAAACGTACAGGACCGTTTGCGCATTACCTTTGGGGAAGGCTACGGGCTGACCATTCTTTCCAGACAGGACTATTATACGAAAGTCATTGTAAGGATACCGCAAAGGGACGCTGTGGAGGCACAGGCATGAATACGCTGCTGATTGTGGAGGATGAAAAAAAAATCCGCCAGGGCATAAGGGCCATGGCCTTGCGTTCCGGGGTGCCCATCGGCCGCATTGTGGAATGCACCGACGGCGAAAAAGCGCTGGAGGTGATTGTGCGGGAGCCGGTGGATGTAATGATCACCGATATCCGCATGCCCCACATGGACGGCATCGCCCTGGTCCAAAACATGCAAAGCTGCCGCCAGGCGCCCATGACCATTGTTTTGAGCGGGTATGACGAGTTTTCCTACGCCGTTGAGCTGATGCGCTGCGGTGTGCGTGAATATATACTGAAACCCGTCGCCCGAGAGCAGCTGTTTTCAGCGCTTGCCAAAATGGAGGCCGAGCTTGCGAGAAGGCAGGCCGCCAGGGAAAAAACACTTCAAATCAACCGCCAGCAATTGAAGTACCTGATGCTGAACAAGGAGATTACAAAGGAAGAGCTGGATGTGATTACCGAACAGTTCACCAACAGTTTTTTCAGCCAGGCATATGTCGTTTGCTGCGCGGCACGCCCTGCCCCGGCAGCGGAAATGACGGACGGCATCCTCTTTCTGGGCGGCGTGGAAGGCATGGCCGTATACCTGGCGGATGTCGCACGGCAGGATATGCTGCTGGGCGGAAAGCTCAAGGGCCTTGGCGCCGGTGCCAGTTTGCCGCACCGGGGATTGCAGGAGGTGTGCGCCGCCTATGAAGAGGCGGTGCAGGCGCGCCATGCGGCCTTTGCCAAATGCCTTCCGGTCGCTGTCTATGACGGGAAAGCTTCCCAGGCCGCTCCGCTGCATGAGGAAGAAATGGAGCGCATTGTTCATTTGATCGGGGCCGGGAAGGTTGAGGATGCCATAAAGCACATGGGGCAGATTGTGATGAATGTTATGAACGGCACCACCGACATAAGCGATTATGCCATGCGCGCAAAATTTTTGGCGGATATGATCTGCGCGCGCTGGCACCATCTGCCCGCAGCCTCCCATAAGGCATGGGAGCCCGTACGCGGCGTTTTTTCCCACCTTGCCATAAAGGACCACTTTCAGGCGTTTATACGATGCATGGAAAGCCTGCGCCAGCAAATGAAATGTGAAGAAGAAATAAGCCGCACCAAGGAAAAAATGCGGCTGGCGCTTTCCTACCTTCAGGAAAATTTTCACAAAGGCCTCAATATGGCCATGGTGTCCAACCATGTTTCCATGAACTATTCCCAGTTCTCCAACGCGTTTAAGGAGTATACGGGCAAAAATTTCGTAGGGTATCTGCAGGAGCTTCGCATGGCCCAGGCCAAGCATCTGCTGCGCACAACGGATATGAGGGTGTTTGAAATCAGCTGGAAGGTGGGTTACGGCAACGAAAAGCACTTTATGAAAACGTTCCGGGCCGTGTGCGGCATATCGCCCACCGAATACCGTAAGGAGGGGTCCTCATGAGCGGCGCGGTGCAAGGGTTTTTGCACACGGGTGACAAGGTTTTTTTGAATGGAGCCAACCAGCCCATTTTGCTGCGGGGCGTGGGCCTTGGAAACTGGCTGCTGCCGGAAGGATACATGTGGCATTTTTCCGGCAACCGGGCGGACAGGCCCCGCCGCATCCGGCAACTGGTCTGTGAGCTTTGCGGGGAAGCGTATGCCCGGTCGTTTTTTGAGCAGTTCGAAGCAGGCTACATCACCGAAAAGGACATCGCGCAAATCGCCGGGGAAGGCTACAATTCGGTCCGCATCCCCTTCACCTACAGCGTGCTGATGGAGGAAGGCCCCGGCATTGTTTTCAAGGAATCCGGCTTCGCCCTCTTGGACCGGTGCCTTGATCTTTGCGAAAAATATGGGCTGTACGCGTTCTTGGACATGCACGGAGCGCCGGGCGGGCAAACGGGCGCGAACATAGACGATTGCGTGGACGATGTGCCCAGGCTGTTTCTGGACCAGGACAGCTGGGAAAAAGCGCTGGCGCTGTGGGAATCGTTGGCCCTGCGCTACCGGGACAGGTGGATCGTGGGCGGCTACGACCTTTTGAATGAGCCGCTGCACACCAAAAGCCGGGACGGCCTCATGCCCGATGTGGATTTCCTGATCCCAGCCCTGCGCCGTTTTTACGAGGACTGCATAAAACGCATACGCCGGGTGGACAGCAATCACCTGCTGTCATTGGAAGGGCCGCACTGGTCCACGGACATCGGCATTTTCGATCAGGAATACGACCCCAACATGTGCGTGCACTTCCACCGCTATTGGAACGCGCCCGCACCCTCGCTGCTGGAAGCCTATACGAAGCTGCGGGAACAAAACCGCCTGCCCCTGTGGCTGGGGGAGACAGGGGAAAACAGCCTTGCGTGGTATGCCTCCATGTTTCCGCTGCTGGAGGAGCATGATATCTCCTGGAACTTCTGGCCATGGAAAAAGATGGACTGCACCAATTCTCCCTGTTCCATCAGGAAGCCCAAAGGCTGGGAGAGGATACAGGCCTACCTGGCCGGCGGCCCGCATCCGGGCTTTTCGTGTGCCCAGGCCATATTTGACGAATACCTTTACAACATGCGCTTTGAAAACGCCCAATACCACCCTGAAGTGGTTTCCGCCATGCTGCGCCGCGGGAGCGTGACCGTGCCCGCCATCCAGCAGGATACGGCGGGCAGCCTTGGCGGAAGGCTGATGAGCAAGCCGGGATCTCTTCCGGAAAAAAGCGCATCGCCCGGCAACCCCCAGGAAACAAGATCAGACCACCCCTGGGCGGTATACGGCCTGCAGCTGAAAAAAGGAGAGCGGGTAGCATATACCATCCATCTTTCGGGCACGCCCACACTGGTTTCCCTGCGCCTTTTGAACCTTTCGGAAGACACGCTGATCCGGGTGAGCGGGCCGGACAGCGAGGCGGAGCTTGTACTTTTTAAGGAGGCCGGATTTCAGACATATTTCGCACTTGCCCTGCCCGCAGGCCGTGACGAAGCCTGCCCCGTTGCCATCTGCTGCCTTGCAGGCAGCGCACTGATGGATGAAGTGGTCTTTCAAAGCGAATGCTAAACGCAGCCGGCTGCATTCTGCTTTGGGAGGAGAAAGCGATTTGTCATCCTCCAGCGCCCCGTACCCATCAAAAAACATGGCGGTCACGGCCGTCCTTTACGCGCTTGCGCTCTGCGCGGCCTTTAGTGGCGCGTGGCTGATTTCCCTTTGGCTCAAAGAGCAAGGCGGGCCGCTCGGCCAGCCTTTTTTTCAATTTGCCTATTGGCTGGCGATGCGCCTGCTTGTGTTGGTTTTGCCCTCCCTTGCCATCATCCGCCGCACCGGCAAAAGCGTGGCCGATGTACTTGGGCTTGGCCGCATCCGGGCCATCGCATTGTGGGGCGGGATTGCCGGCCTTGTCTGGGGCGGCAAGACCCCCCTGTTTATGCTCCTTGCCCATAAGCCGCTGCACCCCGCCGCGCTGGACTGGTCCTTTGTCACGGCTGTACTTTATGCGCCCTTGGTGGAGGAAATTACCTTTCGCGGCGCGATCATGGGCGCGCTTGAAACGCGCCTGCCCTTTGCCATGGCCAATTTTATCACAGGCGTCCTCTTTTTGCTGGTCCATATCCCCGGCTGGTACTTTGAGGGCGTTTTCGCATTGGGCTTCACCTATGCCGCGGGTTCGGCGCTGGCCATACTTTTGCTGGGATGGCTGCTG
>JAEWNM010000210.1 GCA_023392755.1 Bacillota bacterium | reverse complement strand
CGACGGCTCACTTCGCCTTTTCGATGATCTCCACCAGGCGCCAGCGTTTGTCGTGGCTCAGCGGGCGGGTTTCCATCACGCGCACGGTATCGCCGATACCGCATTCGTTGTTCTCGTCATGGGCTTTAAGCTTGCTGGTCTGGTTCATAATTTTTCCGTAAAGCGGGTGGCGCACGCGGGTTTTGATAGATATGACGATGGTCTTATCCATCTTGTCGCTGACCACAACGCCTATGCGTTCCTTGCGGATTCCTCTTTGTTCAGACATGGAAACGGCTGCCTCCTTTCACGTCTTGTTACGCCTGCTTCTGGTCGAGCTTCTGCAAAACTGTTTTCGCCCGGGCGATATCCCGCTTCACAGAAACGATCTGCATGGTGTTTTGCAGCTGGCCGGTGGCAAGCTGGAAACGAAGGGTGAACAGCTCGCTTTTCAGTTCCTTGATCTTATCGTTCAGTTGAACGTTGTTCATAGCGGCGAACTCGCTGGCCTTCATTTGGTTTCACCACCCGCCTCAGTCTTTTGCTCCTCGCGCTGGAGGAATTTCGTTTTGATCGGCAGCTTGTGGCCTGCCAGGCGAAGCGCCTCACGGGCATCGTTTTCTGGCACGCCGGCGATTTCAAAGAGGACGCGGCCGGGCTTTACGACGGCCACCCAGTATTCCGGGGAACCTTTGCCGGAACCCATGCGGGTCTCGGCGGGCTTCTCCGTCACGGGCTTATCGGGGAAAATCTTGATCCAGACCTGACCGCCGCGCTTTGTATAGCGGGTCAGGGCGATACGGGCGGCCTCGATCTGCTGGCTGGTGATCCAAGCGGGTTCCATCGCCACGAGGCCGAATTCGCCGTAGGCCAGGAAATTGCCCCGGCTGGCCTTTCCCTTCATGCGGCCGCGGAAGACGCGGCGGCGTTTAACACGTTTGGGCATCAACATGGATTACTTGCCTCCTTCGGTCCGGGCAGCGGCCGGGGTTTTCTTGGCCTTGGGCAGGATTTGGCCCTTGTAGATCCAAACTTTTACGCCCAGGCGGCCATAGGTGGTCTTGGCCTCGGAAAAGCCGTAGTCAATGTTGGCCCGAAGCGTTTGCAGGGGGATGGAGCCTTCATGATAATGCTCGGTGCGGGCGATGTCCGCGCCGCCCAAGCGGCCGGCAACGCAGGTCTTGATCCCCTTGGCACCACTCTTCATGGCCCGCTGCAGCGCCTGCTTCATGGCGCGGCGGAAGCTGATGCGCTTTTCCAGCTGCTGGGCGATATTTTCCGCCATCAGCTGGGCGTCCAGATCGGGCTGCTTGATCTCCAGCACGTTCAGGTTGGCCGGGTGGCCCAGGAACTGCTCGATATCCTTTTTCAGAGCCTCGATGCCGGCACCGCCGCGGCCGATAATCATGCCGGGCTTGGCGGTGAATATGTTCACCGTCAGGCGGCTGGCGCTGCGTTCGATGTCGATCCGGCTGATGCCGGTGGAATAATACTTTTGCTTCAGCATTTCGCGGAGCTTGTAATCCTCAATGAGGTTGTTCGCGAAATCCTTTTTGCCGGCGTACCAGCGGGTGCTCCAGTCAAAGATCACACCGACGCGAGCGCCGTGCGGATTTACCTTCTGACCCATGGAAAAACCTCCCTCGGATTACTTTTGATCAAGCACCACGCTGATGTGGCTGGTGCGTTTGAGCATGGGGGCAGCGCTGCCGCGGCTGCGGGCCACGAAACGTTTGAGCGTGGGGCCCGGGTTGGCGCAAATTTCCGCCACATACAGGGTATTGCGATCCATCTCCTGATTGTTGACCGCATTGGCGATTGCACTGTTCAGCAGCTTCATTACAATGGGCGATGCCGCCTTGGGAGTATACATCAGGATGGCCAAGGCTTCGTCCACTTTCTTTCCCCGGATCAGATCGATGACGATTTTGACCTTGCGGGAGGTGATGCGGATATATCTTGCATGGGCATGGGGGCGCTTGTCAGCGCCTGCCTTGCGGGCCGCGGCCTTTTCCTTGGTTCTGGTTGCCATAGCTTGTCACTCCTTCCGTCTTACTTGCGGGCGGTAGCCTTTTCGCCGGCGTGGCCCCGGAAGGTCCGCGTGGGGGCGAATTCGCCGAGCTTGTGGCCTACCATGTCCTCGGTGACATATACGGGCACATGCTTGCGGCCGTCATGCACGGCGATGGTGTGGCCCACAAAATCCGGAAAGATGGTGGAAGCCCTGGACCAGGTCTTCACAACGCTCTTTTTTCCGGCGGTGTTCATTTCGGTAACGCGCTTCAAAAGCGCTTCGCTTACGAAAGGTCCTTTTTTAATGGAACGGCTCATTATGGGTTGCCTCCTTCCTACTGGGTAAAGCGGTCACTTGCTGCCCGCGCGCTTGACGATCATCTTGTTTGAATACTTCTTGTGCTTGCGGGTCTTAAGCCCCAAGGCCACCTTGCCCCAAGGGGTTACGGGAGCCGGCATGCCGACGGGGGATTTGCCCTCGCCGCCGCCGTGGGGGTGATCCACCGGGTTCATAACCACGCCGCGGACGGTGGGACGGATACCCATGTGGCGCATACGGCCTGCCTTGCCGATCCGTACATTCTCATGATCGCTGTTGCCCACGGTGCCGATGGTGGCCTTGGCGTTCATGGGAAGGCGGCGGACTTCGCCGGAGGGAAGGCGGACCTGGGCGTAAGCGCCCTCCTTGGCCATGAGCTGGGCGCTGAGTCCGGCGGAGCGGACCAATTGGCCGCCGCGGCCGGGCCTGATCTCAATGTTGTGGATCAGCGTGCCCACGGGGATGTTGGAAAGCGGCAGCGTGTTGCCGGGCTTGATGTCGGCGCTTTCGCCGGAGAGTACCGTGTCGCCCACGGAAAGGCCCTGGGGGGCCAGGATGTAGCGCTTTTCGCCATCGGCGTAATGGAGCAGTGCAATGAACGCCGAGCGGTTGGGATCGTATTCGATGGAGGCCACCTTGGCCGGGATATCCAGCTTGTTGCGTTTGAAATCGATGATGCGGTACTTGATCTTGTTGCCGCCGCCCTGGTGACGGACGGTGATCTTGCCCTGCTTGTTGCGGCCGGAATTCTTTTTGAGGTATTCCACCAGGGATTTTTCAGGTGCCTTCCTGGTAATTTCCTCAAACGTCAGGACCGACATAAAGCGCCGGGCGGGCGAAGTCGGCTTATAAAGACGGATAGCCATTGTTCTTGTCCTCCCTGCTTTACTGGGCCATGCCCTCGAAGAATTGGATGGGTTTTGATTCTTTCTTGAGCGTTACGTAGGCCTTTTTGATTTCCGGAGTGCGGCCGGAATATTTGCCCTGCCGCTTGATCTTACCCAGGGTGCGCATGGTATTTACCTTGTCCACCTGGATGCCGTCGTCTTTGAAAATGGTTTCCAGCGCCTGCTTGATCTCCGTCTTGTTGGCGCCCATGGCCACTTCAAACACGTAGCGCTTTTCAGCGATGCCATCATATGCTTTTTCCGTCAGCACCGGGCGCAGAATGATGTCATGGGGGTCTTTCATTGCGCGTACACCTCCTCCACGCTCTTGGTAGCATCAAGGGTCAGGATGATCTTTCCGGCGCGCAGGATGTCGTACACGTTCAGGGTGTTGACATACGCTGTTGTAAGGCATTCAACGTTGCGGGCAGCCCGTGTAACGGTTTCGTCCGGGCCGGGCAGCACCATCAGGGCGGTTTTTTCCACACCCAGCTTTTTGAGGAAGGAAGCCACAAGCTTCGTTTTGGCCTCAGGCAGGGTGATGGCGTCCACGACGGTGATCTCGCCGGCATTGAACTTGGCGGTCATGGCGCTCTTGAAGGCAAGACGGCGAACCTTGCGGTTGACCGCCACCACATAGTCGCGGGGCTTGGGCGCAAAGACCACGCCGCCGTGGCGGAACTGGGGAGCGCGGTTGCCGTGATGGCGCGCATTGCCGGTACCCTTTTGGCGGTAGATCTTCCGGCCGCCGCCGCGTACTTCGCCGCGGGTCAGGGCGCTTTGGGTGCCCTGGCGCTTATTGGCCAATATGGAGCGGACCACCAGGTGCATGGCAGTTTCGTGAACCTCGGCGGCAAAAATCTCGTCGCTCAGTTCGATCTCGCCGATGGCCGCGCCTTCCATGTTATAAAGAGCAGTCTTGGGCATAATGACGTTCTCCTCCTTCACGCAGGCTTCAGGCCTTCACCGTATTGCGGACCAGAAGCACGGTGCCATTGGGGCCGGGCACAGCGCCCTTGACCAAAAGCAGATTGCGTTCCGCGTCCACCTGCACGATTTCCAGATTTTGAATGGTCACACGCTCCACGCCGTAATGACCGGGCATTTTCTTGTTCTTGAACACATGGGCGGGATGGGTGTTGGCGCTCATGGAGCCCACGCCGCGGTGATACTTGGAGCCGTGGGCCATGGGGCCCGTATGCTGATTCCAGCGGTAGATGGCGCCGGTAAAGCCGCGGCCGCGGCTGGTACCCACGACGTCGATTTTCTCTCCGGCAGCAAACACATCGGCCTTCAGTTCCTGTCCGACGCTATAGGAAGCGGAATCTTCCAGGCGCAGTTCGCGAAGCGTGCGGCAGGGAGCGGCCCCGGCCTTTTTGAAGTGGCCGGCTTCGGGCTTATTGAGAAGCTTCTTGGCACGGTTTTCCGCCAAAGCATCAAACCCCACCTGAATGGCCTCGTAACCGTCCTTCTCGACGGTCTTTTTCTGCACGACGGTGCAGGGGCCCGCTTCGATCACGGTAACCGGCACCAGGCGCCCGTCCTTGGTAAACACCTGGGTCATGCCAAGCTTTTTGCCTACAATGGCTTTTTTCATGTATCTTACACCTCCTGCTCTTTGGTCTTACAGCTTGATTTCGATTTCGACACCAGCAGGAAGATCAAGCTTCATCATGGCGTCCACAGTGCGGGGGTTGGGGTTGTGAATGTCGATCAAACGCTTATGTGTGCGCTTTTCGAACTGCTCGCGGCTGTCCTTGTACTTGTGGGGCGCGCGCAGAATGGTGACGATTTCCTTCTCTGTGGGAAGGGGGATGGGGCCGGACACGCGAGCGCCTGTCCTTTTTGCGGTATCCACGATCCGCTCGGCGGACTGGTCGATCAGCTGATGCTCGTATGCCTTGAGCTTGATACGGATTTTCTGGCTGGCCATTGATTTCCCTCCTTGATCGTTCTCAAGTACACGCTGCCGGGTGTGCCTATATGCCGCACAGCCGCCTGCGCCTTAAGTCCGCCGCCCGATTGACAGGCTGGTCCATGATAATTACCCGCCTGGCCGGACGGCAACTTATCACTTCATCCCTTGGACAGACAACTACATCATTATAAAGCAAGCCGAATTCTTTTGCAATAGTTTTACTGGATTGGCACAAACATTTTTTTCGTATTTTTTCAGGCATACGCAATCAAAAAGCAAGCGTACCCGCCATTGCTTCGCCTTGGTGCTGTCCACCGCTCCGGGTGTGTCCATATTTTGCATTACGCTATCCGTTCAGCATGCTCAGCCGCACGGTTCCCGTTTTCCCCGCCCGATACCCGTTGAACAGCAAAGGTTTTTCCGAATACATATATACACGCATCCGCGTGTGTCATATATTGGCTTGAAAAAACCCCGCGAGCAGCCAAAGAAAGGCTGCCCCGCAAGGGATGGAAAAGGGCGATTCATTCGGCACCATATCTTGTGGCCCGGCAAAAAACTAGCGGGTGGAGCCTGCGATGGCAAAAGCCAGCACGGCAAGCCCAAGGACGATAACAAAAACGACGGCCTTGCCCAAAGCCGCTTTGAGCTTTTGCCTGCGGGCCATGCGACGCCTGTCCCGTTCCATGAGGCTTCCCTCCCGCACATTGCTACGAAAAAGGAAAAGGGGGAATCCATATATGGATTCCCCCGAAGATCAACCGATCATTCGATCACGTTGGCGACAACGCCGGAGCCCACGGTGCGGCCGCCCTCGCGGATGGCGAAGCGGAGGCCCTGCTCGATGGCGATGGGCGTGATCAGCTTGATTTCCATGTCGATATGGTCGCC
>JAEWNM010000194.1 GCA_023392755.1 Bacillota bacterium | reverse complement strand
GGATTCGCTATTAAGCCACCATTTTGGCAACTTTGCCATCAGGAGGTTTTGCCATGTATCTTCCATTTTTCTTTTCGCCCTACGACTGGCTGTACATTTTGCCCGGCCTTATTCTGGGCTTGTGGGCACAGTACAAGGTCAGGAGCGCCTATGCCAAATATACCAGGGTCGCGTCCTATAACGGCCGGCCCGCCAGCGAAGTGGCCCGCCAGATTCTTGTGGAAAACAACAACGGCGGCGTACGTGTGGAGCAAACCCAGGGCATGCTCTCCGACCATTTCGACCCCCGTGCCCAGGTGCTGCGGCTTTCCGAGGGCGTATACCGCTCCTCCAGCCTGGCCGCGCTGGGCATAGCCGCCCACGAGGCTGGCCACGCCATGCAGCAGCTGGAGGAGTACGGCCCCATGAAGCTGCGCAACGCCGTGGTGCCCTTTGTCTCCTTCTCCAGCCAGCTGTATTTCCCGCTGTTTCTGGCGGGGCTCATTTTCAGCTGGAAACCGCTGATGTTTGTGGGCATCGTGGTATTCGCCCTGTCGGTGCTGTTTTCTTTCATCACCCTGCCGGTGGAGTTCAACGCTTCCCGCCGGGCCATGGCCATGCTGGAAACAGGGGGCTACGTAACCCGGGAGGAGGCCCCCAAGGTCAAGGCCGTTCTTGACGCCGCCGCGCTGACCTATGTAGCCGCCGCCGTGACGGCGGTGCTGCAGCTTTTGCGGCTGCTGGCCATGGCCAGGCGCAGGGACTGAAAACGCGCATAGGCCGGAAAACGGCAGCGTGTTTACTTTCTGTTGGCCTTCATACGCATGTCATGGTTCAATTGCCGCTTGCGCATGCGCAGTGATTTAGGTGTAATCTCCAAAAGCTCGTCATCGTCAATAAACTCCAGGCATTCCTCCAGCGTGAGGGGGTGCACGGCGATCAACCGCAGGCTTTCCTCGGCGGAGGCGGCGTTGCGGGTATTGGTCACGTGCTTTTTCTTGCACACGTTCACCACCAGGTCGCCGGGCCGCGCGTTCTGGCCGCAGATCATGCCGGAGTATACGGGGATGCCCGAGCCCAGAAACAGCGTGCCCCTCTCCTGGATATAGAACAACCCGTACGATGTGGATTCGCCTGTTTCAAAGCACACCAGCGCGCCCACATTGCGGTGGGGAATATCGCCCTTTACCGGCTCATAGCCGTCGAACACGGCGGACATGATGCCCTCGCCCCGCGTGTCTGTCAAAAATTCGGACCGGTACCCGAACAGGCCCCTGGAGGGGACAAGAAACTCCAGCCGCACCCGGTCGCCGCCGCCCATGGTGACAAGCACGCCCCGGCGGCGGCCTATCTTTTCGATCACCGCCCCGGCATAGGCCTGGGGCACATCGGCCACCATCCGCTCGATGGGCTCGCACATTTCCCCTTCGATTTGCCTGTACAGCACCTCCGGCTTGGAAACCTGAAACTCATACCCCTGGCGGCGCATGGTTTCAATCAGTATGGAAAGGTGCAATTCGCCCCGGCCGCACACCTCAAAGGTATCCGGGCTGTCGGTTTCGGTAACGCGCAGCGAAACGTCGGTTTGAAGCTCCTTGAACAGCCGCGCCCGCAAATGGCGGCTGGTAACGAACTGGCCCTCACGGCCGGCGAAGGGGCTGTCGTTTACGGAAAAGCTCATCTTCACCGTAGGCTCGCTGATGCGCACAAAGGGCATCGCTTCCACCTTCGAAGGGTCGCACACCGTATCGCCGATGGACAAATCCTCCATGCCGGTAAGCGCCACGATATCGCCCATGCCCACCTCCGGGGCGGGCACGCGCTTGAGCCCGTCGTAGCGGAACAGGCCGTTTAAACGCCAGGGCTGGCTGACAAAGCCCGTCTCCATATTGGTGTGCAAAACGGTCATGCCTTCCTTCAGGGTGCCCCTGGCAATGCGGCCCACGCCGATGCGGCCCACATATTCGTTGTAGTCGATGGTGGAAATCAGCACCTGGGCGGGGCCGTCCATCTCGCCCACCGGGGCGGGTATGTACTTCAATATCGCATCAAACAGCGGCTTCAGGTTTTCGCAGGGCTCATTCAAATCCAGCGTTGCTGTTCCCTTGCGGGCCGATACATACAGTATGGGATGCTCGATGGTGCTCTCGTCGGCGTTCAAGTCGATGAGCAGGTCCAGTATTTCGCCCACCACTTCCTCGCAGCGCGCGTCGGGCCTGTCCACCTTGTTGATCACAATGAGCACCTTCAATTGCAGGTCAAGCGCCTTTTTCAGCACAAAGCGCGTCTGGGGCATGGGGCCCTCAAAGCTGTCGATCAAAAGCAGCACACCGTCCACCATTTTGAGCACCCGCTCCACCTCGCCGGAAAAATCGGCGTGACCGGGTGTATCCACAATGTTGATGCGCGTGTCGACGTAGTGCACGGCGGTATTTTTGCTCAGTATGGTAATGCCCCGCTCCCGCTCCAGGTCGTTGGAGTCCATGACACGGTCTACAACCTGCTGGTTCTCGCGGTATACGCCGCCCTGCTTGAGCATTTGGTCCACCAGGGTGGTCTTGCCGTGATCCACGTGGGCGATAATGGCTATATTGCGAATGTCTTCCCGGGTCATATAATATATTTTCCTTCCTTGCTGGCCCGCGGTACGGGCGGCGGTTGTTGTTTCATGAAACATGTTGATGATCGCAGAGTGGAAAATGCCAAACACCGGCCAATGCAGGGGCGATTATCAATCGCCCGTGGAGATGCTCATTAATGAACGCGGGCTTTTTCAGCCTGCCGCGTCCTGTCCCTGTGATGCCGCCGCCCCGATGAATCCTTCAGCCGTGGATAAAAATCCTTCGCCGCATTCAGGATGACATTCGCGGGCGGCCTGCCTTCCATGCCCGGTTCGCCGTCCGCCGGAAGCGGGCGATTGATAATCGCCCCTACGGCAGCCCGCGTCCAAACCTGCGGTCCCCCGCCTCCCCGGCGGCAGGCCGTGGGTCATCCCTACGCGTGTCTCGCGGCGGTCTCGGCAAGCGTAAGCCCCGGATTGTTCTCCGCTGCCAGGCGCACGCTCCACTCGTTTTCAAACAGAAGCACGTCCCGGCCCTGGCTGTCCTTGGCCCGGCCGCTGGTGGAGGTGAGCCTCAGCTCATCCACGGGCTTTGGGCTGGCCGTAACCCACCGCACAAACCTGTAGGCCAGGTTGTCCATCAGTATCTCCGCGCCGTACTCGCCCTTTAGGCGGTATGCCAGCACGTCGAACTGCAAAACGCCCACCACGCCCACTAAAAATTCCTCCCGGCCCGTTTCCGTGCGCACAAAGGTTTGTATGGCGCCCTCCTGGCTAAGCTGCGTAATGCCCTTTACAAACTGCTTGCGCTTCATGCTGTCCATGGGCCGCACCTTTGCAAAATGCTCCGGCGCGAACACGGGTATGTCCTCATAGCGCAGCCTGCGCCCAATGGCCAGCGTATCCCCCAGACCGAATAATCCAGGGTCGAACAGGCCGATGATATCGCCCGCCCAGGCCTCCTCCACCGCTTCCCGCTCGTCGGCCATAAACTGCTGTGGCTGCTTCAATTGTATTTCCTTGTCGGTGCCGCTGTGCCACACCGTCATGCCCTTTTCAAACGCGCCGCTTACCACCCGCAAAAACGCCAGCCTGTCCCTATGCGCCGGGTTCATGTTGGCCTGTATCTTGAATATGAAGCCTGAAAACTGGGGGTCCTCGGGCGCTATCTCGCCCTTGTCGCTTTTGCGGGATAGGGGCGGCGGCGTGAACTGCAAAAACCGTTTCAAAAACGGCTCCACGCCGAAGTTAGTAATCGCCGAGCCGAAAAACAGCGGCGTCAATTGCCCCTTTCGCACCGCGTCCAAATCAAACATATCCCCCGCCACGTCCAGCAGCTCTATTTCATCCTCCAGACGCTTTCTATAATGCGCCTGCAATATGCTGTTCAATGCGGGATCGGCCAGCGCGATTTCTGTTTTTTCCACTTTTTTCTTGCCGTGGTCGCCGCCGGTGTACAGCTCAATAATTTTGCTGTCCCGGTGATACACGCCCTGAAAGTCGCCATCCACGCCGATGGGCCAGTTGATGGGGCAGGAGCGTATGCCCAGCACCTGCTCCAGCTCCTCCATCAGGGCAAACGGGTCCTTGGCGGCCCGGTCCATCTTGTTCACAAACGTAAAGATGGGTATGTTACGCAAGCGGCAAACCTTAAACAGCTTTATGGTCTGCTCCTCCACGCCCTTGGCCGCGTCGATAAGCATCACCGCCGCGTCCGCCGCCACCAGCACGCGGTACGTATCCTCGCTGAAATCCTGATGGCCCGGCGTATCCAGTATGTTGATGCGGAAGCCGTCAAACTCAAACTGCATCGCGCTGGAGGTAACGGAGATGCCGCGCTGTTTCTCAATCTCCATCCAGTCGGATGTGGCGTGGCGCTCGGCCTTGCGGGCCTTCACGCTTCCAGCCTGGCGAATTGCGCCGCCGTAGAGCAAAAGCTTCTCCGTCAGCGTGGTCTTGCCAGCGTCCGGATGGCTGATAATGGCAAAGGTGCGCCGCTTGTTCACTTGCTCGTGCAGCGTCGCCTGAAATTCTGCGGTGCCGGGGGTGGGCAGCATGGACATACCTCCAGTATTTCGTTCAAATGCCTGCATTTGAACGAGTTTGCACGATTTCCTTGCAAGACTGCGTCTTGCGGCCAGGAAATCGTGTAAGGAATGGATTTCTTCGAAATCCTTCCGAAACCACGGGGCGTTGCCCTTTTCTGGCTTCGCCTGCGGTCAAATGCTTGGCAACGCCCATAAAAGCAGGCGAAGCCTGTCGCTGGTTCCGGATTGAAAAACGAGAGGGCTGCGGCCCCCTCGTTGCTCCCCTCTGGGGAGCACGATAGTTTGCATGACAACTTGTTATTTTACTATAGAAATGGTGGAGATGTCAAACTATGATTTGCCCGGAAAAATGTTTTGGAATGTCAAGAAGCAAGCGCAGACGGATAGAAATTATTCCTATATGAAACAGCGAAAAGTCCTTGTCATGATGCCCGATGATATATGCCTTCTCCTTTGAGGAGAAGGTGGCGCGGATCGCCGGATGAGGTGTATAACGAAGGGGGCTGAAAGGTGCCGGTACAACAGGTTGCCAGCAACCCGCCTGTGACAGGGGGTGGTATTAATCTGTAGACTTGATATCCGTATTGCTCATTTACCTTATCACAATCTGTAGCACGTAAAATATTTATTTTTATCATATTGTCTATTAAGTACGCAAAATATGGCTTGCGTCTGCGGAGTAAAACAATGTCTGCAAATCTTGTAGATAATGAGAAACTATTTCTCGTAGATACGATAATTAATCAAGCATAGCATATGTACGATAATTTAACCAAGTACAGTGCAACTATTGTTATATTAATGATTTTATGGTATATTATTACACAAAATTGTATCTATTACGTTCTAACCAACAAATTAAATGGAGGATACTGAGATGCAGTATAAAATACTTTGTTTAGATAATGCTGAAAAAGTGAAATCGAAATCGGTTAAGACATTGATTCACGCTTTGCTGGCATATGATAATCTATTTTCTCAAGCAGAAGCAGATGACTCGGCCGGAAAAATAATTGATAGAAATAGTAAATGTTGCATCGAAATAAGGCAATTTGATACTGACAAAATGGTAATGGGTGCTAGATACTCTGTTGCGTATACAATTATTATTGAATGTGAAGATAGGCTATTTTTGGATAACTATAGAATTATGTTTGTTGAATACCTAAATAACATTGGTTTTACAAATATTAGGGTGCTAAACGATGAGGTTTCCCAGAGTATTTCATGTGACCTTTATCCTTACATAAACCGACTAGAGAACAAGGTACGGGCGTTTATAGCTGATTTTTTCTTAAGGAACCTCGGACCTACATGGGCAAAGCTAGTTATGCCAAAGGAAACCCTTGAAAAAATTGACAAACGCAAAGGCAATGACAAAATCTTTGTTGCTACTAATAAAATTGAAAGTGATGTTATATTAATCGATTTTGACGATCTTGGAAGCATTTTATTCAATGAAAATTCTGTCCTTTGCAGCAGAAAACCCGATAATGTGCAAGCACTTATAGAGAAGATTAGAAGTGCAAAAGACCTAAGAAATCTACAAAAAGATGTGCTTGAAGGTAATTTCTATAAATATTTCAAAGACTGCTTTACTCAAAAAGATTTCCAAAATAAGTGGATGGAACTGAACTACTACAGAAACAAAGTCGCACATAATAGTTACTTTACAGGCAATGAAGCAGATAAATGTAAACAATTGTGCGATGAGATTATATCGATAATTGATAGTGCTTATACAAAATTAAGCACATTCACTCTCAGCCCTTCCGATAAGGAAGCCGTAGCTGATGCCGTGAAAAATTTAATTGATGAAACAGAGACATCATCTGAAATAAAAAGAAAGTTCAAAACCATTGATGAGGATACCTTGTTAGCGGAACTAAAAAAGGCAAAAGAATCTTTACCATATGTTGGATTAAGACACTTTGTTGTAGATATTTTAGGAGCAAAAGAATATGATTACGATTCAAGCTTTACAGTGATAAATCTTCTTGTAGACAAAAACAAATTGAAACTTCAGAAAAAAGAAAATTCACGAGGCGAAAATGACACAATGACAATTTCAACTTAATGCAAAAGAGACTCTGCTTCAAATCAATCACGTATGTAAAATAGAAAATGCACTGCGCTCACCATTTCTAAGCGTCATATTCATCTGCTCATTAGCTTCTCTTCTGCGCTTTTGCGATAGATATAGTGATATAAATATTTACACAGGCACTATTTTACATTCCTTCCCTTGTCCCATCTCGAAACTCCCTATATAATACAATATCATACGCCATGGTCATGCGCCCAAGGTCACAGGCGTTTAGCCATCCGTGCCCATCCGGGCGCAAAAAGGCCGCTTGGCCTTTTCCCCCACCCCCACCGAAAGGCAGGACTTCATCC
>JAEWNM010000178.1 GCA_023392755.1 Bacillota bacterium | reverse complement strand
TATGAGCCATGAGATACGCACCCCTTTAAATGGGCTGATTGGCATGATGGACCTGCTGCTGATGACCGAAACCAGCGAGGAACAAAAGGAATATGTCCGCATGGCGAAATTCAGCGCGAATACACTGCTGAATGTTATCAACGATATCCTGGATTTTTCCAGGATCGAGGCGGGCAAGATCACCATTGCAAATGTGCCTTTTGATTTGAAAGCGCTGTCTGATGATATCATGAAAATCCATGCCGTTCTTTCCGAAAAAAAAGGCCTGAAGCTGCTGTACAGCTTTTCACCCGGCATCCCTTCGGTTGTCAGCGGAGACCCCGACCGGCTGCGCCAGATACTGAATAACCTGATCGGGAATGCGGTCAAGTTTACCGATACGGGGCAAATTGGCGTCAGCGTAAGCAAAACAGGCGAAACGCCGCAAAGTGTCGAGCTGGAATTTTTGGTGTCGGATACGGGCATCGGCATATCCGAAGAAAAGATGGACCTGCTTTTCAAACGCTTTAGCCAGGTGGACGGCTCAGTTACCAGAAGGTACAGCGGAACGGGCCTGGGGCTGGCTATATGCAAGCAATTGGCAGAGCTGATGGGCGGTACGATAGGCGCCAAAAGCGAAATCGGGAAAGGCAGCGCCTTCCGCTTTACGGTTAGCTTCGGCACAGTCGGCGATTGCGCGGCCAACAGCGTGCCGGCTATTGGCCAAACGGCAGACAAGCCGCTTTCGCCTATCGTCATGGATGACAGTGAGCTGGCACAGCTCATTCCGGCGGCAACTGTGGGCAGGGGCGATCAAACCGTTGTCTTTGCAAACCAGACCTTTGAAAGACCCGGCCGCATAAGGCTGGGGGAGAACGGCGAGATTGTTTTTGGCACGGCGGCGGAAACGGCCTCCGGGGAGGATATGGCCCGGGGGGTGGACGCGATAAAGATGCTGTTGCTCAAAATGCAGGCCATGCTTTTGAAGGGCAGCCCGGCCATGCTGGAAGAAACAGCCCATATGGCAAAGGAAACCGCCCTTGGGATCGGGCTGGATGATTTGATGGAACTGGCCTTTAAAATTGAGCTTGCCGCAAGAAAGCGGAATTGGGATTTTGCAAAGGACCATTGCATGAAAATGGAAGAAGCATTCAACAATCGCTATGGGAGGGAAAAGAGATGAAGATATTAATCGCGGAAGATGATCTGGTCAGCAGAAATTTCCTGAACAAGTTTTTGGAAAAATACGGGGATTGCGACCTGGTTGTGGACGGGCTGGAAACCATTGATGCGTTTTTGATGGCGCTCAAGGACCATGCACCGTATCAGCTGATCTGCCTTGATATCATGATGCCCAAGGTGGACGGCATCAAGACGCTGCGGGCCATCAGGGAGCTGGAAAAGCAATACGGCGTCGCGCCGGAGAAGCGCGTGAAAATCATTATGACAACGGCGCTGGCAGAAGCGCAGGTGGTGCGCACGGCGTTTGAATATGGCTGTGAGGCCTACGCGGCTAAACCCATCGACACGAAAAAGCTTATTGAGGTGATGGGGAAGCTGGGCTTGATCGAAAACAGCTCAGCCGGCCATGGCGGGCAGCCGCAGGCTGAGGAGAAACATGAAAAGGATGGGGCGGGCACGGCGCAGCGCGCCAGGAACAAACGTGACCTGCCGTCCTCCGCGCAAAGCGATGCAAATCAGGACGAAGGCTATTTCAAGAGCGTACGCGCCCTGAACGGCTATCAGCTGGAGGTCACCATGGAAACGGGCACCACCATTCATTTCGATTTTGGTACAAGGCTCAATACCGCCCGTTTCGGAATGCTGCGGGATGAAGAACTGTTTCAAAGCGTGCATACGGATGGGAATTATCTTGTTTTCAACAAAACTGGCAGAATGCCGGTTAAGATCACGGCTTCCGAGTTTATGGACCTTGTACTGATCGACAGGCGGAAATAAGACCGTTTGGCATCACGTATGCCGATATGTATTGCGTTTATTCGTTGTGGAGACTCTGCGGATGCAATGCAAAGAATAGTACAAAGGAGAATCACAATGAAAAACCTGACCATCGGCATGAAGCTTATCGTGGGTTTTGGTATCGTTCTGTTTATCATGCTTCTGTCCATTGGGCTATCCATTTACAGCATCAGCACAGTAACGGCGCAAATTGACCTGTACGGACAATATACCGTGCCCAATTCAAACAGCCTTTCGTCTATGAGAAGAGGTCTGGTATCAGCCCAGAGATACTTGCTTCGCGCGTTTGTGGCGGAGGATGCAAAAGAAATCGGCAACGAGCTTGCACAGGCGGAGAAGGATGGGCAGGCCATACTGGAAACACTTGAACTCTACGCCGGCAATCAAAGAAACAGCAACCGTGACCAGCAGATAGGAATCGTACGAAAAAACCTGGAGCAGGCCGCCTCCATCAGACGGGAGATAGCACGTCTTCTTTCGAACAGGTCGGAAGACAACATGCAAAAGGCTCAGTCCTTGTTCTATGATGATTACATTCCTATCTTCAATACAACAGAGGATATTTTCTTCGGCTTTGCCGAGTCGGCGGGAGAAAATGAAAAGGCGCAGAAGGCTGAGGCGGATAAAGCCACCAATCTGGCCTGGGTGATGCTCATAGCCGTAGCGGTGGCATCCATTCTGATAACGGTCGCCGTCGTATTCACCATCCGCAAATCGATTTTAAGCCCGGTGAAGGAGATAGAAGGCGTATACGCTCA
>JAEWNM010000171.1 GCA_023392755.1 Bacillota bacterium | reverse complement strand
GGATAAAGCAGATATACATCTTTAAGGCGTTGGAATAGCCGCTTTGTCATGACCCGTTATTTGATTTGGTATAGGGCATCCATCTGAAGAGAACACAGACCGAGCCTTTTCCCAGTTGGGGTAGTAGTTGGGGTAGTAACGAAAATATCAATACATTTTCATAACTATGCAAAGTCAAATGAAAGCCCGAAAACCCAGTAAAATCAAGGGTTTTCGGGCTTCGCTTTGTGGTGGGATTAAATGGGCTCGAACCATCGACCTCCACGATGTCAACGTGGCGCTCTAACCAACTGAGCTATAATCCCGTGTATTGGGCAGTTGCAAAATGCATTTTACCATACGGCTGAAAGAAAAGCAAGGGCGGATTTTTAAGCCTCCTTCCTTTTTTGCAGGCCGCTTCCCTTTTCTGTTTGACCTTGGCCTCCGCTTCCCACGCCAGTGCCGCCGCAGCATTCATCCTGCCGCCGCCTGTATATGGGAAGGCATGGCGTTTGCACGGATACGGAGATGCAAGGCAGCCGCAGGAGCCGGCGGCGGGCCGGAGGATGGGCTTGAGGATGCCGCAAAGGATGCGTCAAGCGTCTATCCGCTCCGGCTGCGCCTGCGGTGTTTTCAATCCGCCATCACGGCACCCAGCCAGGCTTCGGCCATCAGGGCCGAACCGGCGGCAGTGGGATGCACACCGTCGGCAGCCCAGTAGGCCAGTTCCTGGCGGGTGCTGGCCTGGGCGAAAATGCCGTCAAAGGGCACATAGATTGCGCCATATTCACGGGCCAGGGAGCGGACAATGTGGATTTTGGGGTCCAAATCCTCACGCCAGGCGGCCCTGTCCGGCGGCACAGGCAGCAAAAAAGGCTCGCACAGTATGAGGTTGGCATTGGTGCGGGTGCGCACTTCCTCCAGCATCGCCCTGTAATGCTCGGAGTATTCGGCGGCGGTGGTGCGCATATTGGAATCGAAGAAGCGCCACGTATCATTGATGCCGATCAAGATGGACACCCAATCGGGCTGGAGCGCCACGCAATCCTCCTGCCACCTTAAGCGCATGTCGCATGCCCTGTCGCCGCCGATGCCCCGATTCAAAAAGGTGACGCCCAGTTCAGGATAGCGCGCGGAAAAGAGGCTGGCCGCAATATAGGCATAGCCGTGGCCCAGGTTGCCGGATTCCAGGCGGTTGCGCCCGAAATCGGTAATGGAGTCGCCCTGAAAGAGGACGACGTCGCCTTGCGCAAATATGGGACGCATGGGGAGCACTCCTTTTTTTGCTGTAGTGAGGCCGATATTGTGTTTGGGCGATGCTGTTGCTTGAAGGATACACAATGTGGAGGATTTTGTCAAATGATTTTATGAAATGTATGGGCGTTGCCCCGCCTGTCGTTTACGGTTCCGGTTTGATTCCCAAGGGATACAGCGCCATGGCGGTGGGGGAGGCGGCAAAGCCGTGCTTTTCGTATAGCTGCCTGCCTGTATCCGAGCTGTTGAGCAGTATCCGCTGACACAGATTTTCTTTTGCCTCCTCAGTAATCAAGGCAAGAAGACGGGAGGCGATGCCCCGCCTGCGGAGGGCGGGCAGTGTGTACATGTTGCCGATGTAGGCTGTCTTGCCGTTCGGGCACCAGTCATTGGGAGGCAAGGTGAAATAGGCGGCGCCGCCCATGGCAACGATGGTGCCGCCTTCTACGGCCACCCATGCGGAAAAGCTGTGCGCAGCCAGCCCGTTTTCGATGTATTGCTTTGTGTTTTGATACAGCAGGTTAATGAATGCGTCAGAGTAATCTTCTTCTTCGCGAAGCATGTCTGAACGCAGGCGAGACAGGGTGTCCACATCGCGGAGCGTTGCTTTTCGAAATTCCATGGTACAACCTCACTGTATGGGCGCATGGCGGATAAGCGATAAAGGCATTATCCGCGCGCGCCTGTCTGGGCCGGTATTCGCGGCGACGCCGGCAGTAAAATGCCCCATATTCAGATTGAGCCATCATGACTCCACCCAAATATGGGGGCTTTCAAGGGCTTTTCCCAGGATGTGTTCGGCGGGGATGCTGGGCTACCGGCTCTTGTGGAACAGCAGCCTTTCATACCGGTCCGTATCGGAAACACGGGTCAAAATCTCCAGCTCTTCATCGCCCATCACGGTATTGCGGCCCTGAACGTACAGAGCATCCACCTTTTCCTTGACGGCTGACACAAGCGGGTCCTGCTTCTGGATGGCGTGCCCGCCCTTAAGCTTGAAATATCCGTTCATCCAATGGGCGATACCGGCCAGGCCGCTGTGGCTGTCAACGGCGACGGTGGCGGGGCGGTTCAATATTTTGGCGGTATCGAAAATGTTGTAGATTTCCTCATCCTTAAGCATACCATCGGCGTGGATGCCCGCGCGTGTCACGTTGAAATGCCGCCCCACAAAGGGTTGGCGCGGGCTGATCTCGATGCCGATCTCCCGTTCCATGTATTCGGCGATTTCGGTCACCACGGTCAGATCCATGCCATCCGTGGTGCCGCGCAGGGCTTCGTACTCAATGGCCATGGCCTCCAGCGGGCAGTTGCCCGTGCGCTCGCCAATGCCCAGCAGCGAGCAGTTGATGCTGGAGCAGCCATACAGCCAGGCCGTGCCGGCGTTACTCACCACTTTGTAAAAATCGTTATGGCCGTGCCACTCCAGCTGCTCGCTGGGGATCTGAGCGTAGTGGTTGAGGCCGTAGATGATGCCCGGCACGCTGCGGGGCAGCGCCGCGCCGGGGTAGCTCACGCCGTAGCCCATGGTATCGCAGGCACGCACCTTGATGGGCACGTTGGCCTCCTGCCCCAGTCGCATCAGCTGCTCGGCGAAGGGCAGCACAAAGCCGTAAAAATCGGCGCGGGTGATATCCTCAAAGTGGCAGCGGGGGAGGATGCCTTCCTCCAGCGCGGCTTTCACAATCGCCAGATACTTTTCCAGCGCCTGGGCGCGGGTGAGGTGCATCTTTTTGAAAATGTGGTAATCGCTGCAGGATACCAGAATGCCGGTTTCTTTCACGCCCGCCGCCTTGACCAGTTTGAAATCCGCGGCGTTGGCGCGAATCCACGTGGTGATTTCCGGGAAGCGCAACCCCAGCGCCTGGCAGCGCTCCAGC
>JAEWNM010000148.1 GCA_023392755.1 Bacillota bacterium | reverse complement strand
GTATCACGTCAATATCATAACACCAATTACAGGGAACACATTTTTTTACTTCAACATAACTATGGCTGCCTCTTCTCTTTCATGCTCATAAAAAGCCCGAATCATAACCCGCTCACCCAAAGGCATGTGAAAAAGGACGGATGGCCTGATGCCGTGCCGGGTCCAGTAGTAGTACATCATTTCCACCAGGCCATCCGTCTTGATCAGTTTTTTACTTCTGCCGCCGCATCTGTGCCAAAGCCGGAAAGCTCTTGGATGGCATTGAACAGCTGCGATACCTCGCCAGGCAGCAGGAAGGACCCATTCAGCACCTGCGCAGCGAACACCAGGCCCAGCACAAACGACAATTCCGTATGTATCTATGTCCTTTTTCACAATTAAAAAAATCCGCCCGGCACAAGGCCAGACGGTTCAAGAAAGGCAGGGCCTTTACGGTTGTGTTGGTTTTGCAGCTGCTCTCCAGTGTTGTGCACACCAAGCTGTTTGCCGGCAATTACAACGCCGGCATTACGCCCGTGCATGTCATGCGATACAACAGGCTTTGTACGGCATTACGCACGTGGATACATTCGAGGGATACAGGGAAATTAAAGGATGTACGCGAAGCGGCGGAAATAGCTGGAAAGCTGCTGTGCAATCTATCGCCAACTATTCGTCCTCTCCACAGACAAAGTATAACAGATAGAAAAGGAAAAAAACAGTCTGTTTTTCCGTTCCCATGCAAGATATAATTTGGGCAAGGCCTACACCAAATAAAGGAGAATACTTATGCAGACCATGACTGTGGGCAAGCCCGCGCGACTGCTCGTCTATTTTACGCTGCCCTTGATTGTAGGCCAGTTGGTACAGATTCTTTATGGTTACATGGATATGTTGGTTGTCGGGCGCACGCTGGGCATGAACGCACTCGCCGGGGTCGGCAGTACGATGAACACCATCCATCTGGTTATGGGCTTTTGCACGGGTGTCGCCAACGCCGTCGGCATACTGGTCGCCCAGCGTTACGGCGCGAATGATCGGGATGGCATGCGTCATTTCTGGGGGCTTGGTATTTGCGTATGTCTTGGCATCGGGGGAATGGCCGCGTTAATCATGGTTCCCATGACACAGCAAATCCTTATCTGGCTACGCACACCGCCAGAGATTATTGATGATGCACGCCGCTATATGCAAATGATACTCGGCGCAACCCACATATCAATGCTTTGCATACTGCTGCCCTGCGTGTTGCGGGCCGTGGGCAACAGCAAATCCGCAGTGGTATACCAATTGATTTCCACAGTGCTCAACACCGCAACCGATTTGCTGTTTATCCTTGTCTTCAAGTGGGGCGTGACCGGAGCGGCTGTGTCCACGGTATTGGCCGATGCGTTTACACCCTTGCTCTGCGCCATCCTGATCCTCCGCAAATATCCGCAGTTATACCTTTCCCAAGCACATTTTCGCCCCGATAGGCGTCGCGTTGGTGAGATTTTGTCACTGGGTATCCCCATGGGCTTTCAACGGTCCATCGTGGAAATCGGCAACCTGTTTGTCCAGTCGGTCTTCAACGGCCTTGGCGCTGTCGCCGTTGCGGCGGTGGTCGCCGCGAAGCGCATACGGGCGATCAACATGATGCCGCTGTTTTGCCTGGGCACCGCCGTATCTACCTATACAGCACAGAATTATGGCGCGGAGCGCTTTGACCGGGTACGCTGCGGGGTGCGGGCCGCCTGTGGCATCGCCGTGGCTTGCGGTGTCGTGATGGCCGCGCTCAACATACTAATCGGAGGCCGGCTCGCCGGGCTGCTGCTGCCCGATGCCCCGGCGGCTGTGGCGATGTCATATCAATATCTGGTGTTGGTTGGCTGCTGCCTGTTTCTGTTGGGTGTTATGCTCGTGTTCCGTAACGCACTGCACGGCATGGGGCTCAATCAGGCACCAACACTGTCCAGCGTGGCAGAGCTTGCCGCGAGCGTCATATGTGCGTTGATTTTGGTTCCGGTCTATGGCTTTCTGGGCGTGAGCCTTGCCAATCCACTGGCATGGCTGCTGTCCGGCATTCCGCTTTTCATTGCGTATGCCCGCAGGTCGTCGGGATATTATAGCAAGCTTCTTCAAGAGCAGGGTATGTCCAGAGATTGAGAATCTCTCGTTTGCCAATATATATGTCCAAAACCACTTTATGGCCTAAGAATCGGAGTGCCACGGCCCTCTGCTACCTCCCTGGTTTTTTAATGCACTCCGCTTATTTCTGCAGGATATATGGAGTATTGCTACGTATGGCGTATTGGTGGGCATAGCTGTCTTTTGCTACAATAATCTGCATTTTTCCGCCAGTAAGCAAAGCCGAAGATACGATATTTGTAACACTGTCCGGGATCGTGATAGACTCAAGGTTTCTGCAGTTAATAAATGCCCTGTCTCCAATTGTCTTAACACCCTGCGGAATCTGATAGGCTTTATCCTTCTTACCCATTGGGTATGAGTGCAATACGCCTTTTTCTTTGTCAAACAAAACGCCGTCGGCAGATGTGTAGACTCCATCGACAGCTATATCTATTGGATTATCATCAATAATATCTATCGCGGTCAAATATTCGCAATTCCAAAATGCACCAACTCCAATGTCCATCACTTTCTTGGGGATTGATATGCTTTCAAACCCCGTAAAATAGAAAGCCTTTTCTCCAATGCTTGTTACGTTTCCCGGCAATATGATATCACCACATAAGCCTCTGCATTCATAAAAAGCTCGTTTTCCGATCCGCTGCAAGCTATCGGGCAATTCTATCGATGTGAGACGGTTGCAATACCAAAAGGCATCTTCGCCAATTTCCTGAACTCCATCAGGAACATTATAGGCAGATGCGGGTTTCCCTTTTGGATATGCATAAAGTATGGTTTGATCCTTATTGAATAGAACACCATTCACTGAGGAGTAAGCGGAATTGCCATCCAGTACATGAATTGCAGTCAGGCGGTCACAACTGCCAAATGCTCCCTGGCCTATTCCAACCGCTTTGTCTGCAATCTTGACAGCCTTAAGGCGACTGCAGCCGTAAAATGCAAACTTTCCGATCTCCGTAACATTTTTGGGGATTTGATATGTCGATGCGGTTTTGCCTCCGGGATATGTTAGCAGTCTCGTCTTGCTTTTATCAAACAAAACACCTTTAACTGATGCATATGCGGGATTGTCTTCGGCAACATCAATAGTAACCAGCTTTTCACACAAGCGAAATGCACTTTCCCCAATACTTGTTACACACGCAGGAATCATGATGGATTTGAGGGCCTTGCAGTTTTCAAAAGCCGACTCGCCAATACTTGTAATACTGTTAGGGATGGTTACGGCCTCAAGCGTCTCGTGGTTATACGCAAACGCGAACTTCCCAATGGCCACAACAGGATAACCATCCAGCGTATCAGGAATTTCCAAACTCTTTGTTTTTTGTGTATAGCTGCTGATCGTTGCATTACCCCCCTTAAGGG
>JAEWNM010000090.1 GCA_023392755.1 Bacillota bacterium | reverse complement strand
CGGTATCCCGGCAAAAGGTCAGCGGCTCTGGCCGCTCATGGCCCGCTCCTGCTGCTCGATCATCCGCTTGACCATGTAGCCGCCGATATAGCCAGCCTGACGGCTGGGCAAGTCACCATTGTAGCCCTGCTTGAGGTTAATGCCCAGCTCGTTGGCGATCTCGAACTTCATGTTGTTCAGCGCCGCGCGGGCTTCGGGCACGGTAGAAGTATTATTGGAGGAACCAGAGCTGTTGGAACTGTTGAACATTTCATTTCACTCCATTACATTTTCTGATTGGGATCATTGAACGCGGCGCTTCCCCGCCCCGCCTGCCTATCGGCTTTGCTGGCTGCCGGCCATCTGCTTTTCGGCCTGCTGAATGAGGCGCTTGACCATGTAGCCGCCCACATAGCCGTTCTCCCGGGAAGACAGGTCGCCGTTGTAGCCCTGCTTGAAGTTGATGCCCAATTCCCTGGCGATTTCAAACTTCATGTTGTCCAGCGCAGCCCGGGCTTCCGGCACAGTTGCATTGTTGGAACTGCTGCTGTTGGCGGATCGTTGATTCATCATCGGACTTTTCACCTCCTGTTATGGCGTCAACGCTATTTTGACCCGGCCGGGCCAAATTACCCTGCCAATTGTTCGCAGGGTACATATGCCAGCCATTATGAAGCGCACATGCAAACGGTTTTTGATTTTTTATGCGCGCGGCAAAGAAAAAAGATTGACGAAAATCAAAATGCATGCTATGCTGTTTCAGGTTTCAAGAAAACCTGTGCCATAGACAGCGGGTGCCGGGCTTGTGCCTGTGCATAATGAAGCGGTTTTGTTTCGCCCGCCGAGGTGTAAGGAAGCATGCAGTCATTTTGATTTTGCTCACCCTTGCGCCTGCGCAAGGGTTTTCCTATATCTTCAAGAAAAGGAGGTGCAAGGATATGAGCAAAAACTTTGAAAACAAAAAGCAGGCAGTAGCCGACATCACCCAAAGATTCATGAACGCCAAAAGCGTCGTGGTGGTCAAGTACAGCGGCCTGACGGTGGAACAGGTAACCGACCTGCGCAACCAGTGCCGTGCTGCCGGTGTGGAATACAGCGTGTTGAAAAACACACTGGTCCGCCGCGCGCTGGACGACTTGGGGATCACCGGCCTGGATCATGTGCTGGAGGGTCCCTCCGCGTTTGCCTTTGGCATGACGGATGTCGTAGCCCCCGCCAAGGTGGTCGACAGCTTCATCAGCAAGACGAAGACCACTGCCGTGGAAATCAAGGCCGGCCTTTTGGGCAGGGATGTTCTTGATGTAAACGCCGTCAAGGCGCTGGCCGAGCTTCCCAGCCGCGAAGTTCTGCTGGCCCGTTTGCTGGGCAGCATGACCAATTCCCTCTCCGGCCTTGTGCGCGTGCTGGAAGCCGTTCGCAAGCAAAAAGCCGGCGAAGCCGAATAATCCCCCGCTTCACCGCCGCTTGAGGCGGCATCTTACACCGAATGTATTTTGAGGAGGATAACCCCATGACACAACAGGAATTTATCGCAGCCGTCGAGTCTATGACGGTGCTGGAGCTGGCTGAATTGGTCAAGGCCATGGAAGAGAAGTTTGGCGTTTCCGCCGCCGCCCCCGTAGCCGTAGTCGCCGGCGGCCCCGTGGCCGCTGCCGAGGTTGTGGAAGAAAAGACCGAGTTCGACGTCGTTTTGAAGGACGCCGGCCCCGAAAAGATCAAGGTCATCAAGGTTGTGCGCGAAGTCATCGCCGGCCTGGGCCTCAAAGAAGCCAAGGACCTGGTGGAAGCCGCCCCCAAGACCGTCAAGGAAGGCGTTTCCAAGGACGAAGCCGAGAAGATCAAGGCCAAGTTTGCCGAAGCTGGCGCGGTCATCGAAATCAAGTAACATATCCCCTAAAAGTCCTGCCTGCGGCAGGGCTTTTTTTGCGCCCGTCCCAAGAATTCTTGACGTAGGACGTGCAGTCTGATATCATGAAGATGGTAACAAATAGCATTGCGCGATGGCGGTCGCCGGCCATCACAAGGAGGCAACCATGTCTTTCTGGATCATTACCGACAGCTGCACAGACTATCCTGCAGCCTATGTGCAAAAGCAAAAGGATTTGGTCATCCTGCCCTTGACGTATCAAATCAATGGCCAATTTCATGTACCGGACGGCACGGACGAAGGCACCCGCGCCTTTTACAGCCAGCTTCGCAGCGGCGTGGTAGCCACCACCTCCCAAATCAATGTGGATACCTGGAAGGATGTCTTCCATACCCATCTTACCGCGGGCCATGAGGTATTGTGCATTGCTTTTTCCAGCGCATTGAGCGGTACATACGAAGCCGCATGCCAAGCCGCGGAGCAGCTCAAGCCTGAATTCCCGGGCGGTAAGCTGACCATCATCGATTCCAAGTGCGCCTCCCTGGGCCAGGGCCTTTTGGTCCATTATGCCCTTCAAATGCGTGATTCCGGCGCATCCATGGCGGATACGGCCAAATGGGTTCAGGATAACCTGCAAAAGGTCAACCATTGGTTTACGGTGGATGATTTGCAGTTTTTGCGCCGCGGCGGCCGCGTTTCCGCCGCCAGCGCATACCTGGGCGGCATCATGAAGATCAAACCCATTTTGCATGTCAGTGAAGAGGGCAAGCTGATCCCCAAGATGAAGGTTCAAGGCCGCAAGCGCTCCTTGCGCACGCTGTGCGACAAGGTGAAGGAACTGGCGGTGGAGCCGGAGAAGCAAACCATATTCATCAGCCACGGCGACTGTCTGGAGGAGGCCGAATGGCTGGCTTCCATCGTCCGGGAGGAATTGAACGTCAGGGATGTAATGATTGGCCTCGTAGGGCCTGTCATCGGTTCCCATTCCGGCCCCGGCACCATGGCCATCTTCTTCCTGGGCAACCAAAGGTAACCGGTTGTGCGCCGCTTTTGGGGCTGTCTCGGGCTTGTTTTGCTGCTGGCGTCCGCTTTATTGCTGGGCGCCAGCCAGCTTTTGCCCTGCCTTTATGAAGCCCGCTGGGCGGATGCATCCCGTGCCACAGGACAGATTATAGGCTTTGTCGAAATCGGTTCTGTTAAGCGCCCCCTTGTATCCTTTGTGGCATCAGACGGCGATCCCTATATATTTGAGGCGGAGGCATCCTCTCCCGCCATGCGGCAGGGGCAGACGGCTACCGTCCGATATTTTTTGGAGCCTTATTTGCAGGCCTCGCTGGAAACCGATTGTAAGCCCGCGCAAGTGGCGCTTGGCGTTATAGGATGCGCCCTGATGGCGGCGAGCCTCGCGTCGCTGCTTACACAGCTGCGCAAGACCTCCCTGCGCAGGCAGCTCATGCAATACGGAACACGGCTTGCGGCCACTGTTGCCGCCATCGAGGAAATTCCCCATGTACGCATTGCCGGCCATCGTCCCTACACCGTCATCTGCACACTGCGCAGCCCTCTGGGCATTGGCGAATGGACCGTCAAAAGCGGCTGGATATGGAAACTGCCCCCCGGTTTGCTGATCGGCGGCACCGTGCCCGTACTGGTGGATGCAAACCGCCCCAGCCAATACTGCGTGCTGGTGGAGGAGGCCTCCCCCTCCACCGTCATACCAGCGGCACCGTGACGGCCGCACGCATGCTGCTTGCAACTGCAAAAGGAAGGATCGCACTGTATAAAGAAAGCGCAAAATCATGCTGCCGCAGTTGACACGCGCCCCGGTATCGGCTATAATCAATAAGCCTTGTTTAAGGTATATGTGCCCGTAGCTCAGTTGGATAGAGCGTTGGACTCCGACTCCAAAGGTCACAGGTTCGAATCCTGCCGGGCATACCATCAAAAAGCCCCGTAACCGCTTAGGTTGCAGGGTTTTTGTTATGTATTGATATGTAACGTTTATTGATACCGAGGGGCCAGCATTGGGGACTAAAGCATTCCACGCATTCCCGTCTTCCGTGTATCTATATCAATAATATCGGTATTGACACCATAACCAACATCTATTGATAGAAGAAATTCTGTCCGCAGATGGTGGTTCTTTTTGCCCGAAAGTCCTTGATATAATCCATTTCTGGCGATTGACGCATTTTTGAACAATGATATTTCATCCGCATTTTTCCCTTTTCAGGGTTTATCAACAACCAAGCAAATCACTGGATTCCGCTGCGGCAGCCTGTCTTTCCGCATAGGCAGACGGCGTCATCCCGGTGTACTTCTTGAAGACCTGTCCGAAGTAGCGTGGGTTGTGCCCCAAGCCTACCTGTTCGGCGACTTGGTACACCTTGCTGGAATCCGCCTGAA
>JAEWNM010000006.1 GCA_023392755.1 Bacillota bacterium | reverse complement strand
ATGTGATGTGGAAACCCACATGGGCGGCCAGCCCCTGTATTATTATTTGATCTCGGTGGAATGACATGGAACTGAAAGATTTGCGCGGCGTTGGTAAAACGCGGCTGGAATCTCTTCGCGCAGCGGGAATCATCTCGCTGCGCGATCTTTTGTTTTTTTTGCCCACCGGATACAAGGATACAACGGCGGTTATACCCATCGGAGAGCTTGCGCCGGGGCAGACGGCGGCGGTGATGGGTTCCATCAAGGGCAAACCACGGCTTAACCGCTTCAAAGGCCTTAACAGCGTTACCGCTTCCCTGTGGGATGAAACGGGGCATATCGCCTGCGTCTGGTACAACCAGCCCTGGATGGAGAAAACCATTGGCTCGCGGGCGCAGGTGCTTTTGTATGGCCGGGTGGAGGAGCGCGGGGGAAAAAAGCAATTGTTGAATCCCACGCTGGAGGATGCACCGGGGATCGCGCCCGTCTATAGGCCGCTGGATGGGCTTCCGGGCAAGGTCATGCGCGGCCTTGTGCAGATTGCGCTGGCACAGGTGGAGGATACCTGTCCCGAGACACTGCCCAACAGTCTCCGGCTGCGCTATGGATTATGTGAAAAGAACTACGCAATCCGCCAGGCACATTTTCCCGACAGCCGCGAATCCCTTGCATCCGCACGGCGCAGGCTTTCCTTTGAGCAGCTTTTGCTGTACCAGGCCGCCCTTGGAATCATGCGGGACAGAAAGGAACGGGGCGTTATCATACCGGCGGTCAAAGGGGAGGAGGATGCCTTTTGGCAAGGCCTGCCCTTTGCGCCTACAGGTGCCCAGCGCCGGGTGCTTAAGGAAATCATGGACGATCTTGCCGCGCCACATCCCATGGCCAGGCTTGTGCAGGGCGATGTGGGATCGGGCAAGACTGCGCTGGCCTTTGGCGCTCTGTATCTGGCTGTGAAACACGGCTATCAGGGTGCGCTGATGGCCCCTACCGAAATTCTGGCACGCCAGCATTACGTAGGGGCGCAGCAATTGCTGCAGCCCCTTGGCATATCATGCGGGCTTTTGATGGGCGGCATGAAGGCGGCTGAAAGGCGTCAGGCCTTGAGTGCCATCCGGGCAGGAGCGTGGCAGGTGGTGATCGGCACCCATGCCCTGATATCGGAGGGTGTGGAATACAGCCGCCTGGGTCTTGTCATAACCGATGAGCAGCACCGCTTCGGCGTGCGTCAGCGAACGGCCCTGTCCCGGAAAGCGGACGGCGGGGCAGGGGAACTCCCACCCAATGTACTGGTTATGTCGGCTACGCCCATTCCGCGTACCCTGGCATTGATTCTCTACGGCGATCTGGATGTATCGGTGGTGGACGAGCTGCCGCCGGGCCGAACGCCTGTCACTACCCGCATTGTGCCCGAAACAAAGCGCGACGCCATGTATGGTTTTATCAAAAGCGAGGTGGCCATGGGGCGGCAGGCGTATATCGTATGCCCGCTGGTGGAAGAAAGCGAGGCTTTGGCCGATGTCAAGGCTGCCCAAAGCCATTATGCGGAGCTGACAAACGGGCCGCTCAAAGGCCTGCGGGTCGGTTTGACTTTTGGACGGCAGTCCCCCGGGGAAAAGGCGGAGGTGCTCGAGGCCTTTGCGGCGGGGGAGCTGCAGGTGCTGGTAGCCACCACGGTCATCGAGGTGGGGGTCAACGTCCCAAACGCTACGGTCATGGTGATTGAGGACGCCCAGCGTTACGGCTTGTCCCAGCTTCACCAGCTGCGCGGCAGGGTAGGCCGCGGCGGCGCGCAGAGCTGGTGCTTTTTGCTTGCCGAGCCCAACGAGAGGCTTAAGACGCTTGCCGCCACAAATGACGGGTTTGAAATCGCCAGAAAGGATTTGCAGCTCAGGGGGCCGGGAGAGTTTTTCGGCACCAGGCAGCATGGCGCGCCGCTATTGCCGGGGCTTTCCACGGATGGGGACGTTAAGCTTTTGGACGAGACGCAAAAGTGCCTTCGGGAGCTGCGCCGGGAAAAGGAACTGCGGGTGGAGTGGGCTATCATCAAGGCCCAGGCACGGCAGGATTTCGCCCACAGGCTTTTGCAGGTGTCGCTTAGCTGAATAAAGCTGATAAAAATACCGCAGGCCATCGCACATGCAATGCCCAGAGGGTTGAATGGCTGCTGACTCCAGGCGTAATCATCCCCTTTATTGTACAATGCGGAAAATCCCTGGTATGATATTGCCAAACGGGGAAAAAGATAGTATAATCAAGCGAATGTTAGGAAGGACAAGCCCTGGCATGCTTCTTTTTGTGTGCCTGATGCTTTTCTACCGCATGATTGACATGCGCAACTATTTCATGGAGGAGGACACAGAAACATGGCAACTAAGTACGTGTACCTATTTAAAGAAGGCAATGCCGGCATGAAAAACCTGCTGGGCGGCAAAGGGGCAAACTTGGCTGAGATGACAGCCATCGGCCTGCCTGTTCCCCAGGGCTTTACCGTCACCACAGAGGCATGTACCCGTTACTACCAGGATGGCAAGCAGGTTGCAAAGGAAATCGTGGATCAGATTTATGAAGCTCTTGCCAAGACCGAGGTCATTTGCGGCAAGAAGTTTGGCGATTTGAGCAACCCCTTTCTGGTATCCGTTCGTTCCGGCGCCCGTGCCTCCATGCCCGGCATGATGGATACCATCCTGAATCTGGGCCTCAACGATGTGGCTGTTCAGGGCCTGGCAAAGCAAACCGGCAACGAGCGCTTTGCATATGACAGTTATCGCCGCTTCATCAATATGTTCTCCGACGTGGTTATGGAGATCAAGAAATCCATTTTCGAAGGCGCTTTGGATGCCGTTAAGCAAGAAAAAGGCGCCAAGTTTGATACCGACCTTGATGCCGAAGACCTCAAGGAAGTTGTCCGCCGCTTCAAGGCCATCTATCTGCGTGAAAAGGGCGAGGAATTCCCCCAGGATCCCAAGGTGCAACTGATGGAGGCCATCAAGGCCGTGTTCCGTTCCTGGGACAACCCCCGCGCCATATACTATCGCCGCATGAACGACATCCCCGGCGACTGGGGCACCGCCGTCAACGTGCAGAGCATGGTGTTCGGCAACATGGGCAATGATTCCGGTACCGGTGTTGCCTTTACCCGCAACCCTTCCACAGGCGAAAAGAAGCTGTACGGCGAATATTTGATGAACGCCCAGGGCGAAGACGTGGTGGCCGGTATCCGCACTCCCCAGCCCATTGCTTCCCTTCATGAATCCATGCCGGCTGTGTATGACCAGTTTGCCAAAATCGCAGATACACTGGAAAAGCATTACCGCGATATGCAGGATATAGAGTTCACCATTGAGCATGCCAAGCTGTATATGCTTCAGACCCGCAACGGCAAGCGTACCGCCGCCGCCGCCTTGAAAATCGCTGTGGACCTGGTGGAAGAAGGCATGCTTTCCACCGACGAAGCCGTCCTGAAGGTGGAACCCAAGCAATTGGATACGCTCCTGCACCCCAACTTTGACACTGCGGCCCTCAAAAAGGCGGAAGTGATCGCCAAGGGCCTGCCTGCGTCACCCGGGGCCGCCGCCGGCTATGTCTACTTTACCGCCGATACTGCCGCCGATGCCGGCCGCGCCGGCAAAGCCGTTATTCTCGTGCGTGAGGAAACCACGCCCGAAGATATCGAGGGCATGGACCTGTCCAAGGGCATTCTCACAGCCCGCGGCGGCATGACCTCCCACGCTGCCGTCGTGGCCCGCGGCATGGGCCGCGCCGCTGTCGTCGGCTGCGGCGAGCTGCATATCAACGAGCATAAAAAGACGCTGACCGTTGGTGACAAGGTGTTCCACGAGGGCGATGCCTTGTCCATCGACGGCTCTACGGGCAATGTGTACGCCGGCCTTGTGGCCACTACGGAAGCTTCCGTATCCGGCGACTTCGCCAAGCTGATGAAGTGGGCCGATGCCGCCCGTACGCTTAAGGTCCGCACCAATGCCGACACCCCCCGCGATACCAAGCAGGCTGTTGAATTCGGCGCCGAGGGCATCGGCCTTTGCCGCACCGAGCACATGTTCTTCGAAGCCGACCGCATCGCCGCCGTGCGCGAGATGATCCTGGCCGACACCGAGGCTCAGCGCCGCGTTGCGCTGGCCAAAATCCTGCCCATGCAGCAGGGCGACTTCGAGGCCATGTACAAGGCATTGGAAGGCCGTCCCATGACCATCCGCTACCTTGATCCGCCGCTTCATGAGTTCCTGCCCCAGAAGTCCATGACGGAAGAAATCGCCGCCTTGGCCAAGGAACTGAACACCACCAGCGAAAAGATCATTACCAAAATCGATGCGCTCCACGAATTCAATCCCATGATGGGCCACCGTGGCTGCCGTCTGGCCGTCACCTTCCCCGAAATCGCCGAAATGCAGACCCGCGCCGTGCTGCAGGCTGCCCTGAAGGTGAAAAAGGAAACGGGCTATGAAATCGTGCCGGAGATTATGATTCCCCTGGTAGGTGCCAAAAAGGAACTGGCCTTCGTCAAGCAGATTGTTCTGGACACCGCCAAGAAGGTGTTTGCCGAGGCGGGTGAGGAAATCAAGTTCCACATCGGCACCATGATCGAAATTCCCCGTGCCGCCGTCATCGCCGACGAAATCGCCGAGGAAGCCGAATTCTTCTCCTTCGGCACCAACGACCTGACCCAAATGACCTTTGGCTTCAGCCGTGACGATGCCGGCAAGTTCCTGGATTCCTACTATAGCAACAAGATTTTCGAAAGCGATCCCTTCGCCCGCCTGGACCAGGAAGGCGTTGGCAAGCTGGTTGAGCTGTCGGTCAAGCTTGGCAGGCAGACCCGCCCCGACATCAAACTGGGTATCTGCGGCGAGCATGGCGGCGATCCGTCCTCCATCATGTTCTGCCACAAGGTGGGGCTCAACTACGTGTCCTGCTCGCCCTACCGTGTGCCCATCGCCCGTCTGGCGGCGGCCCATGCGGCCATTATGGAAAAGCAGGCGGCAAAGAAATAAGACTGTTCCATACAAGACAGGGGCGCACAAAAGCGCTCCTGTTTTTTTTGCCGCTTGACAGTCGCCAGGAAAGGTATATAATAACAATGTTACGTAACAATGATACCTATCGAGGTGTATGAAAATGCCGCCCGTACCACATTTAACACGTCAGCAAATTCTGGACAAGGCGTTTGACATGACGCGGTCGTCTGGCTTTGACCGCCTGACCGCGCGTTCACTTGCACAGGCGATCGGTTGCTCCACGCAGCCGGTTTTCCGGATATTTGGCAGCATGGACGGCTTGAAACTTGCGCTGTATGAAAAAACGAAAGCGTTCTTCGGCAATTACATGGCTCAGCCCATGGAAGGCACGCCGCTGTTCCTGAGTATGGGTTTGCGGTATGTGGAACTGGCGCAGAAGGAAACACATCTGTTCCGCCTGGCGTGCATGTCGGATTGCTTCCATTTGAACAGCCTGTTCGACCTTACCCGGGGAGTTAAGCTGCAAGACCCCAAAATGTTTGCCAAGGTGTGGCTATTTACCCATGGGATTGCTTCTATCATGGCATCGGACAGCACGTCTATCCCCGAGGATGAAATCCGTTCCCTGTTGATAGAGGCTTATACCGCATTTTTGAAAGTGGGCACTGTGCAGGCCAGACATGATTCATAAGTGTCGCATATGCCTGCATGCGACGGCGGCTTTTACAGGCGGATGAGCCAATGTAGACAGGAAAGGGTGTCCGGCAGGATGCCCTGTTTTTACATTTGAAAACAAGAAAATATAGGGAATTATGTAACGAACGGCGAACTTATCGGATATATGCAGCAGAAAGAAAGGAGGGGAGGCCGTGAGCTCCATGGAGGAAATTTACCAGGAGTACGCTGCTCCGGTATATCAATACCTGTGCAGCCTGACTCATAGTACTGATTCCGCCCAGGAACTGACGGCTGAAACCTTCTGTCAGGCCGTCAAATCCATGAAGCGCTACAACGGTGAATGCAAGCTGCTGGTGTGGCTATGCCAGATTGCCAGGCATCTGTGGTATCAGGAATTGGACAGGCGGCGGCGCAAAAGCGCCGCAAGCCTGGAAGCTGTTCCCGAGCCGGCCGCCACTGAAGGCTTGCCGGAGGAGGCGCTGATTGGGGATGAAAGCCGGGTAGCGCTCTTTCGAAGGATGCAGGAGCTGGATGAAACCACAAGGGAAGTGGTTTACCTGCGCCTGATGGGGGATTTAAGCTACAGGCAAATAGGGGATGTGCTTGGCAAAACGGAGAATTGGGCCCGTGTGACCTTTTACCGGGGCAAGGAAAAGCTGCGGAAAGGATGGAATGAGCATGTGTGACAAGCTGAAGTGCGAAGTGGTTCGTGACCTTTTGCCCAACTATATCGAGGGCTTGACCAGCGCGGAAACGAGCGACGCCGTTTATCGGCACATGGAGGATTGTGAAGACTGCAAAAAGCTGCACGATAAGCTGAAGGCCGATATGGCTGTTCCCAAATTCGAAAAAAAGGATTTGCTGCGGCTGTTGCGGGCGATCCGAAAAGCAAGGATGACACAAATTGTACTGGCGGTGCTGGGCGGCATCGTGCTGACCTGGTCTGTGATTTTTGTCATGGGTTCCGGATTAAGCGCCGTTTCGCAAGACGAGATTCAGGTGCAGGGCATATACCGGATGTCCGACAGCTCCATGGTTATTGCGTACAAGGTGCCCGGCCTTGACAGGAGAATGCTGGCCGGAACTACCGGCACGCAGTGGGGCAACGGGGATTACGCGTTTGAAGTCAGAACATCTTTTTGGAACCGGCTGTTTGGAACCCCGGACCCTGAAAATGATATCCTCTATTTCCACGTTAATGAAGGTTACCGCCTTTATTCCAACGTCCCGCTGCCCCGCGATATCGACGAGCCGCTGATCCTTTATTACGGCGTTGGAAAAGTGAAAAAGGAGCTGTGGCGAAAGGGGGACCCGGTTATAGAAGCTACACCTGAGTTTGAGATATACATCAGCAGCAACATCCGGAACAGTTATGAAGACTTTCTGGCGGACTATCTGTGGCGTCTTTCCGTCACCGCCCCATCCCCTAAGCCCGATGCGGAGGGTTCTTCAAACTAAGAGTACCGTATATATATGATATGCGAAAAAAATCGCCGCGAAGGAGAATGTCAATGAAAATGAAAAGGGTAGTCATTTTGCTGATACTGTGCCTGTCGCTGTGCCTGTGCGCGGGCGCATGGGCAGCTCCGGGGGATACCGTTCTGTTTCCTAAGGATGCCGACGGTTCCAGCAGCAACAGCGCCGAATCGATTGTGGCCGTAGGGGATACGTTGTATTTGCTTGCGTCAAACGGTCTGTATGCCTGGAAATCTGGTGACGCGGAACCCCGCCTGATCCCCAGTTCGATCACAAGGGGCTATTATTCCGGCAGATGGGCGGATATGTCGGCGGAGGATCAGGCGCGCAACAGCAACAGCGTCGACCTGCTGCTGGAAAGCGGCGGTAAGCTTTATGGCTTGAACACCGTCAAGGGTGCTCTGCTGCTGCTTGACGTGACGGCAGACGGTGTTTCCGTCAGCGAAGCCGCTGTTCTTGACTGGGACGACATGTATATACAGGAGTCCGATTACGCCTATCCCCGTCAAATATTCAGCGCAGCACTCATGTCCGACCGGCTCTATCTGCTTATACAGCAGCCAAGCGGCAACTGGGATGATTATGACCTGCTGGCCTTTGACCTTGCAACCGGCGTGCAAGCAAAGCTGGCGGTTGAAAACGTGCATGCCATTGCCGCATATGAAAACGGCCAGCTGCTGTGCAATGTGTACGATTGGGAAAATTCGTTCACCGCTGACGGGAAGATGATACCCCCTGTTCTGTCGGTGCTGGACCCCGCGACACAGGCGGTTACGAAGCTGGCCGATTTCCCGGCGGCCCAGGTGGGAGGCCTGTGCTATGCCTTTGACAGCGGCACGGCGTATGTGCTGGGGAGGGGCGAAGTCTTCGGCTATAAACCTGGCGGAGCTTTTGAAACCGTCACCTATATGCCTGTTGATTATCCCGGCGATCAGCTGTCCGCCACCGTCCTATCCGGCGGGCTTTATGCGGCCATTCCCAGCCATGGCACTGTGTACGTCCGCAATACCGACCCCGCACTGAAGGCCGGCCGCGTGCTCCGCATAGCCGGGGGATATCCCGATTCCGTCTCCCAGGCCTTTCAGGCGGCCCACCCCGAGGTTCCGGTCATCTTTATGGAGAACTACTTCCGCAGCGCGGAGGAAATTACACAGAATATTGTGTCCGGCTCAGACAGTGCCGATCTGTTTATCGTAAGCCTGTCCTATGGGGGCTTTTCCTCATTGCGGGATAAGGGTTATGTGGGGGATCTGAGCCAAAGCGCCGTGCTGAATGAGGCTGTATCCAAAATGTACCCGCAATATGTATCATCCATCTTCCGGGATGGCAAGCTTATCGCATTTCCCTGCCGCTTCTACTGCTCCGATCTGGGATATTCGCCCGAGCTTTTGAAGGAACTGGGCATCGATAAGCCGCCGCAAACGTTTTTTGAGCTGATGGACCTGTATGTGGATTGGGTGGATGAGTATAGCGTTGCGTTTCCCAATTATACACTGCTGGAGAATATTTACGATATCCGCATGGAACTGCTCAACAGCATCCTGATGAACTATTTTGCGCATTATGCAAAGATAGGTGAAGAACTTAAGTTTGATACACCCGTGTTCCGTTCCCTGCTCGCCAAACTGGAGGAGGTTACACCAATTATAAAGGATTTAAACCCGCCTGATGATGGAAGTCAAAGCAGGATGGTCATAGTTTCCGGCGGGGATTCCAATACGCCTACATCGTTGTTTGCCAATATCAGCCTAAACCCTCAGGAATACTACGACCGCCGGGGATATCTGCCCTTGCCCCTTTCCCTGGATGAGGGAGTGGAGCCGGCATACCTGGCGCAAGTTGAAGTGTTTGTAATGAATCCCAATTCCAAAAACCAGGATTTGGCTCAAACCTACCTGGAGTTCTTTGCTCAAAACATGCCAAGGGAAATATCCATCACTTTCTGTCCGGATGACAACGAGCCTATGGAGAATCCGGGTTATGCAAAAGTAATAGAAAATGCAAAAGCTGAACTGGAAAAGCTGAAGGAGCAAATCAAATCCGCCAGCCCGGAAGACATAAAGAGCCTGGAGGAAATGATAAAGGGGCAGGAGGAGAATATATCCTGGCAGGAAGCCGACCGCTATATCATCCATGGGGATGCAATCGCCAGGTACCGTTCCATCGTGCCCTATATCTCCGTTGAAACACAGAATCTTGACTTTTTATCCAGTTCGCAGGAAGCGGTAACGCTTCTCCGGCGGTTTATGGAGGGCGATTTGGATGGGCAGCAGTTTGTTCGCGAGTTTGACCGCAAGCTGCAAATGATGCGGCTGGAAAGCAATTGACCGAAAGCAATCCAAAAATAAGGGGCTTATGGGCAACGCGTGCCATAAGCCCTCAGACCATCAAAAAACCCAGGGAGGTATCGGAGGGCCGAAGCCCTCCGATTCTAGATCGCAAACCAGCGACATGTGCGGTGGTTTGCGAGGGAATTTTAAAAAAATTCCTTCCTTGCCCGAGCAAACGGCCGCAAAAGGCGCAGCCTTTTGCAGTGCAGCGAGGGAAAAACTCAACAAAGTGGCGTCAGCCACTTTGTTGATACACGAAATGCCCGGCGGCAATCAGCCGCCGGGCATTTCGCACGGAAAAAAGCAGGCCGGTTCAGCCTTCCTCAGACCAGGTGGAGAG
>JAEWNM010000325.1 GCA_023392755.1 Bacillota bacterium | reverse complement strand
CGCTCCGCCGCGGCTGTCCATGCCCACCTCCACGTTCAGGCCGCTTACCTGATACTCCTGGGCGCTCAGCTCGGCCCGCAGCTCATCCGCATGGTTAAGAATAAGCCCCTTCGCAGTCTCATTTTCGGTACGCAGGCTAAGGGATACCGCCCTGCCCTTGGCCACCACGGTGACCTCCACATCCCCCAAGCCTTCCGGGCTCAGCCTGATCCGGTATTCGGCCATGCCCCTTTTAAGCGCCCGCACGGACGAGCGCGCCACTTGCATCGCCGCGTTTTCTTCCCTGACCGTGTTTTCGGGCGCCATGTCCGGGGTGGACTGTATGCTTTCGGCTTGTAACGCGCCTTCGGTGCCTCGGGCCGCCGCCATTGCGGCAAAGGGTACCTGCACGGGCTTGTCCTTGTCCCTGCCCGGCGCCATGACAGGCGTCTGTTCCAGAGCGGCTTCCCCGTTCTTCACGGGCATAACGGCGGGATTCAATACTTCCCGCGCAGAATCGACACCCACAAATTCAGCCGCCTTATCCTCACCCTTGCGCGAAGGCTTGAGAACATTCTCAAAATAAGATTGGTCAAGCTGATCCTTCCCTTTCGCCGTCTGCAGCGCCGTTTCCGGCTTTGAGCCCCCGGCTTGCGCCGGACGGGCCCGCAGCGATGATGCATCCTGCGCGCCGGTGCTTTCCCCCGCCGGCATGGCAGCCCCGTTGCCGGACATTTCTGCCGGGGACATAAGCCCGCCTGCCCAAGGATGCTGTACACCCCCCGCAGGGGTGTTCACCGCAAGGTCTTCCGCCGCCCCCTGATCGCCATTGGCAAAGGGCGCCTGCGCGTCGGGCGCTGCCGCTTCCGCGGCCTGCTGCACAAGATACGCCCCCTGCATCAGAAGCGCCGATATGCCGCTGAGACTAAGGGCAGCAGCCTGCCTGTCGCTCTCCTTTTCGTCCCCTTCGGCCTCCCCTTCCGCAGAACCGGCCATATTTACCGGCCCGCTCTGGCCCGACGCCTCACCGAATGCCATGGCAAACGCCGTACCCGCGTCACCCGGCATGCCGTTTTGGGCAGCCGGGTCTGAAACGGCCATACGCCCCTGCGCAAGGAGATTTACACTTGCTACCGCTGTGATAAAACCACCTCCTCTCCCCTAATCAAGCGCCTTCCCCTGTCATGTGCCCGCCTGTGCGGTTTGGTTGGTGACAATTTCCGCAATAAACTGCTCGTCACTCTTGCGCTGGGCAGCCAGGTATTTAAGCCTTGCCTGCTCCTTCAGCTTTTCGATCATGGTCTTGTCCTTGGTAATGGCCACCAGCCGCTCCCTCTGTTTTTCGATGCGGCGCATCTGTTCCTTTATCTGGTCGTTGATTTTTGCTATCTGCTGCCGCTGATCCGTAATGAACAGACCGGTGACAACGGCGCGGCTCGCGCTCTGGCCCTGCTCGCAGTCCGCCTGGTACCGCCGTTTGGCCACATCGTAATCGGCCTGCATATCATCCCGCTTCCGTTCCAGGCGGGCGTACTCCGCCTGCAAAACACTCAGCGCGTCGGCTTCATTTTTTTGCATGTGCGTGTCGTACTCCAGCACCTTTTGCAGCGGGAACTGAAACTTTTTCACGCCGCGCCTCCTTTGCCGACAACCTTCTTAATATCAAGCATCCTTTGCATGGTTTCCTCAAAGCGGGCTTTTTCATCAACGCCCTGCTGCAGGAAACCGTTGATGCGGTCTATGTTGGCAATGGCGTTGTCGATCCTTGGGTTCGCGCCCCCCTTGTAGGCGCCGATGCTGATCAGATCGAAATTTTCATAGTAAGCCGACAGTGTGGCACGCATGGCCGAGGCTGCCGCAAGATGCTCCGGGGGTACAATCTCGTTCATGATGCGGCTGATGCTGCCCAGAATGTCGATGGGCGGATAGTGGTTGCGCATGGCCAGGGCCCGGGAGAGCACGATATGGCCGTCGAGAATACCACGCACCGTATCCGATATGGGCTCGTTGACGTCGTCACCCTCCACCAGCACCGTATAGATGCCGGTAATGGAGCCGGTGGAAAACCTGCCCGACCGTTCCAGAAGCCTTGGCAGGATGGCGTACAGGGAAGGCGTATAGCCCCTGGCCACGGGCGGTTCCCCGGTAGCCAGGCCAATTTCCCGCTGGGCCATGGCAAAGCGCGTCAGCGAATCCATCACCAGCAGCACATCCTTGCCCTGATCCCGGAAATACTCCGCTATGGTGGTGGCGGTCAGCGCGCATTTGAGCCGCATCATGGCCGGCTGATCGCTGGTGGCCACCACAAGCACGGACTTTTGCATGCCCTCCTGCTGCAGGTCTTTTTCCATAAAGTCGCGCACTTCCCGGCCGCGCTCCCCCACCAGCGCGATAACGTTGACGTCCGCCTCCACATTTCTTAGCATCATGCCCAGCAGCGTGCTTTTGCCGATGCCGCTGCCGGCAAAAATGCCCATGCGCTGGCCCTTGCCGCAGGTTAAAAGCGAGTCGATGGCCCGAACGCCCATATGGAGCCGGGTATCGATGCGGGGTCTTGACAGCGGGTTGGAAGGCAGGTTCTGCACCGTATAGCGCTCCTGGCACAAAAGCGGCCCGCCGCCGTCGATGGGCTTGCCGAAGCCGTCCACCACCCTGCCTATAAGCTCCGGCCCAACGGGAATCCTCAGCGCGTTTCCGGTGGATTCCACCACGCTGCCCCTGGCCACACCGTCCAACTCCTCAAAGGGCATCAAAAGAAGCCTGTTTCCTTTGAAGCCCACCGCCTCCGCGTCGATCCAGCCGCCGCGTTTGGCACCGTGGATGCGGCAAACGGTGCCGATGTCCACATCCGGCCCGGTGCTCTCCAGCACCATGCCGATGATCTTGTCCACCTTGCCCCCCCGCAGGATGGGTTCGGTTTGCGCAACAGCCTGGCGGTACCTGTCAAACATGCCGCACCCTCCTTCCATGGGTTGTTACCTAATGGCCTCTACAGCCTGGGTCAGCATCTCCAGCTGCCTTTGGGCGCTGGCGTCAATCAGCTCGTCTTCCGTTTCCAGAATGCAGGTGCCGGGCGCGGCATCCTCCAACACCTGAATGTCAAGGCTCTGCGCACCGCCGGACAAGCTTAGCAGATAATCGCTGTTGGCGGTGGCAAACTGTGCTTCGTGCCCGGAAATTTGAAGCCGCACGGCCTTTTTCACGTGAAGCCCTTCCACCGCCCTGCGAAAAATGTTTACAAACGCCCTGTCGTCTTCCGACAGCTTGTCATCCACCACCTTGCGGGCGATGTCCAGGGCCAGGTCCACCATGCCCCGCTCATACTGCATAAGCAGCGCTTCCCTGTCCCGGTCGATCTGCTGAAGAAGGCCTGTTATCCGGGCAAGTGTCTGCT
>JAEWNM010000319.1 GCA_023392755.1 Bacillota bacterium | reverse complement strand
CCGTAGCCCACTCCTGCGCCACCATTGTCAACCGCATCCCCAATGTTTTGAATGCCCCGCCGGGATACATCACCATGGAAAAGCTTCCTTATGCCTCCTTCCTCTCCTACCCCATGCACATGATGGTTAAAACGCAGGAAGCGCAGGGAAGCCTTAACATACATCCCGAGCCTGTCTATGCTCCGCCCAGCGGCTTCGGCCTATCCCACTGAAACAGTCACGCCCCCGGAAAATGATTCCCGGGGGCGCCAGTTTATCAACAAAGTGGCTGTCGCCACTTTGTTGAGCTTTTCCCTCGCTGCACTGCAAAAGGCTACGCCTTTTGCGGCCGTTTGCTCGGGCAAGGAAGGAATTTCTGCGAAATTCCTCGCAAACCACCGCACATGTCGCTGGTTTGCGATCTAGGATCGGAGGACTGCAGCCCTCCGATACCTCCCTGGGTTTTTTGATGGTCCGGGGGCGTGCTTTTATGCGATTATGGTAATTTTTCCGTCCTCCACCGGGTGTTTATCCTTCCCGGCGGCGGGATGGCCCACCGCGATGGCGATTTGGAAGGATGACCCCGCGGGGAACCCAAGCTCCTTTTCCAGCGCCTCTTTTTCCGGGCCCTCAAAGGCGGCCCTGGGCATGCCCAGGATCACGGTGCCAAGCCCGAGGCTGTGGGCGGCCAGCGCGATGGTCTGCACCGCGATGCCGCAGTCTACAATGGCAAAGCGGCCCTGTGAATCGGCGGAGATAAAAATAACCGTGGGGGCGCCATGGAATACCGTATACCCCGGTTGGCTGAACCGGACAAGCGCCGCCTCATCCGCGGCTTTTTTCAATTGCTCCACGGCGGCACGGTTGATTTTTGCGATCAGTTCCGGTTTATTGACCACGGTAAAGTGCCAGGGCTGGCTGTTGCGCGCGCTGGGGGAAGAAACCGCCGCCGATAATAACAGGTCCAAATGTTCCCCGGAAACCTGCTCATCCGTATAGGCACGGATGCTGCGCCGCTGGTCTATTGCCTGCAATACGGGATTGTTCATCATAAAAATACCTCCTTGTTCCTGTTTTCCCAAAATGGTATGATGCACCTATACGAAAAGGGGGGAAAGCCCTTGGCCGACCATGAAACCTATATGCGCCTGGCGCTGCATGAAGCCCTCCTGGCCAAAGAGATGGGCGAGGTGCCGGTAGGGGCTGTGGTTGTGCACGGGGGCAAGGTCATTGCCGCCTGCCATAACCTGCGGGAGGCATTGCCGGACCCTACCGCCCACGCGGAGATGCTGGCCCTGCGGGAGGCGGCACGCATACTATCCTCCCGCCGGCTTTCGGCTGTACGCTGTATGTAACGCTGGAGCCCTGCCCCATGTGCGCCGGGGCCATTGTCATGGCGCAGGCGGACGCGTGCTTCTTCGGCGCATATGATGCACTTCAGGGCTGCTGCGGCAGCGTGTACGACATTCCCCGTGATCCCGCTTTTTCCCATGGGACGCGGATCGTGGGCGGTATATTGGAGGAGGAGTCAAAGACCCTGCTGCGTGAATTCTTCGCCGCAAGGCGGCTTCAGTTTTGACACAGGATGTCCATAAGCTCCCGTGCGACCAGAACCATCTGCTCCTGAGTGCCGATGGAGATACGCAAATACGGCGCGATGCGCGGCAAGTCAAAATGGCGCACAAGTATGCCCCGCTCCTTCAGCTTTTCCTTGACCCCGGCCGCATTCGTTTCGTGGGCTTTCACGAACAGGAAATTGGTCATGCTGGGCAATACTTGTATGCCCGCCTTCAACAGCTCGTTCCGTGTCCATTCGCGTGCCGCGACCACCTGGCCGTTGATTTTTTCATAATATTCCGCATCCTCCATCGCCGCCGTGGCCGCGGCCTGGGCCAGCCGGTCCAGGGAGTAGCTGTTGAAGCAGTCCTTTACCCGGTTCAGCCCGTCAATCAGGTTGGGATGCCCCATGGCATAGCCAACCCTAAGGCCCGCCAACGCGTGGGATTTTGACAGGGTACGGATGATGAGCACGTTATCAAAGCGGTTCAAAAGCGAAACCGCGTTCTCCCGCGCAAACGCCGAATAGGCTTCATCGATCAAAAAGACGTGCCCCCGGCTGTGCAAATAGGCCGCCATCTCCTCCAGCGTTTCAAGCGGCAGCATCATGCCGGTCGGCGCATTGGGGTTGGCGATCGCTACCGGGGCATCCTGCATAAGCCCTCTGACATCCACTGAAAAATCCTCTTTCAGCGGCACCGTTTCATACACCGCGCCAAAAAGTTTGGCATAAACGGGATAAAAGGAATAGGTGATGTCCGGCGCCAGCATACGCCTGCCCGCAAAGAACGCCGCAAAGGCAAAGGCCAGCACCTCGTCCGATCCGTTCCCCGCGAACACCTGTTCCGGGCGCACACCGTTCGTCTTTGCCGCCACGGAGCAAAAGGCCGAACTGTCCATATCGGGATAAAGGCGCAGGGTTTGGGCGGCATGCAGCATGGATTCCTCTACCCTGGGGCTGGGCGGATAAGGATTTTCGTTGGTGTTGAGCTTGATGTATTTCCTGTCCTTGGGCTGTTCTCCCGCCTGATAGGGAGTCAGGCTTTGGGCCAGGCTGCTTAAGTAGGCCACGGGAAAAACCTCCTTTTCTGTGCGCACCGCCCCGGTTTGAAGGAAACGGGCGCCGCCAGTCCTGGGTGGTATCAATATATCATTGCCGGGCCGCAATGTAAACCACTTTCCTGCCAAAAAATATCCATCCGCCGTGCATTTCCTCCATTTTTCATCCAAATTGGGGCTGGCAGAAGACGCCGAAAAGAGGTATAATGATGCGGTCAGAACGGAGGGTTTACGCTGCACATCCGCACCATCGTAACCGATTTGGATGATACGC
>JAEWNM010000220.1 GCA_023392755.1 Bacillota bacterium | reverse complement strand
ACTCCCATGTACTCTAACGATCGTTAGACCCATTATATCTAACAGTCGTTAGAGTGTCAATAGTGCTTACGAGCTTTTCTGTGTACAAAGCCATGCAAAAAGAGCCGCCCAATGGGCGGCCCTTTTGCGCGAAAATTGGCTTGATATGGCTTACTGGGCCAGTTTTTTGTAGGTTTCCAGGCGCCGGGCGGCATCCTTCTCCGCTTCGGCGAACAGTGTTTCTGCCGCTTCGGGGAACATCTTGACAAGGGAGGTATACCGGGTTTCGCCCTTCAGGAATTCCTGGTAGCTGGCGGTGGGGTCTTTGCTGTCCAGAGTAAAGGGGTTCTTGCCCTGGTCCTGCAAATCGGGGTTGTACCGGTACAGCGGCCAGTAGCCCGCGGCAACGGCCTTGCGCATTTCCGCCTGGGAATAGGCCATGTTGATGCCGTGGTTGATGCAGGGCGCGTAGGCGATAATGAGGGAGGGGCCCTTATAGGCTTCCGCCTCCGTTATGGCCTTCAAAAGCTGGGCGGGGTTGGCGCTCATGGCGACGGTGGCAACGTACACATAACCGTAGCTCATGGCCATCATGCCCAGGTCCTTCTTGCGGGTGCGCTTGCCGGCCGCGGCGAATTTGGCCACCGCGCCGGTGGGGCTGGCCTTGGAGGCCTGGCCGCCGGTGTTGGAATACACTTCGGTATCCAAAACCAGAACGTTCACGTCCTCGCCCTGGGCCAGAACGTGGTCCAGTCCGCCGTAGCCGATGTCGTAGGCCCAGCCGTCGCCGCCGAAGACCCAGATGGATTTCTTGACCATCAGGTCGGCGCTCTTGTAAATTTCGCTGCAAAGCTGGTCGCAGTCGCAGCCGCAGTCCTTGCAGTCGGAAACGAGCTTCAAAAGCGCCGCGGAGGGAGCGCGGCTTAATTCGCCGTCGTCCTTGTTGGCCAGCCATGCTTCACAGACAGCCTTGGTTTCGCCGTCGACCTTTGCGCCAAGCTCGCTTACCAGCTCGGCCAGTTTGTCGCGCCGCTGGGCGGTGGCAAGGTGGAAGCCGAAGCCAAACTCGGCGTTGTCTTCGAACAGGCTGTTGGCCCAAGCAGGCCCATGCCCCTTGTCGTTGACCGTGTAGGGGCAGGTGGGGGCGGAACCGCCGTAGATGGAGGAGCAGCCTGTGGCGTTGGCAATCATCATCCGGTCGCCGAAGAGCTGGGTCACCAGCTTGATATAAGGCGTTTCGCCGCAGCCCGCGCAGGCACCGGAGAACTCAAACAGGGGCTTCAGTACCTGGCTGTTTTTGACCGTGGCCCTGTTGGGGATATTGGTGATTTCCGGCATGGTCATGGCAAACTCCCAGAAGGGCTCCTGGAACTTTTGCGTTTCCAGGGGTTCCATTTCCAAAGCCTTGGTCTTGGCGGGACATACTTCGTAGCAGTTGCCGCAGCCGGTGCAGTCCATGGGGCTGATCTGGATGCGGTACTGCATACCGGCAAATTCCTTGCCGGTGGCGGGCTTCGTTACATAACCCTCCGGAGCGTCCTTCATCATGGCATCGGGGGTGTAGATGGGCCGAATCACCGCGTGAGGGCACACCAAAGAGCAGGTGTTGCACTGTATGCAGTTTTCGGGTATCCAACGGGGAACCTTTACCGCAATGCCGCGCTTCTCGTACTTGGTGGTGCCGGTAGGCACGATGCCTGCGGGGTCGAAGGCCGATACGGGCAGCTTGTCGCCTTCCTGGGACAGGATGGGGGCGATCACGTCATGGAAGTAATCGGTGGCCTCAATCTTCACGGGCACGGCGCCGGTGGCGGCATTTGCCCAGGCGGCAGGCACGGGCACTTCCTTGAGGCCGGATATGGCGATGTCGATGGCGTCATAGTTCTGCTGAACCACCTTGTCGCCCTTTTTGCCGTAGGTCTTCTTGGCATAGGCCTTCATGTACTTGTCGGCCTCGTCGTAGGGGATGACGCTGGCCAGCTTGAAGAAAGCCGCCTGCATGATGGTGTTGATGCGGCCGCCCATACCCACCTTGGAAGCCAGTTCAATGGCATCCACCGTGTAAAAGCGCGCATTCTTCCGGGCCAGCAGCTGCTTCATCTTGGCGGGGAGCTGGGTTTCCATGTCCTCGGGGCTCCAGGGGCTGTTCAAAAGGAACACGCCGCCTTGCTTCAGGGAGGACACCATATCATACATAACCACATAGGCGGGGTTATGGCAGGCCACGAAATCCGCCGCGTCGATCAGGTACGTCGACTGGATAGGCTTTTTGCCGAACCGCAGGTGGCTGACGGTAAGGCCGCCGGATTTTTTGGAGTCGTAGGCGAAGTAGCCCTGGGCATACATATCGGTATGGTCGCCGATGATTTTGATGGAGTTTTTATTGGCGCCCACGGTACCGTCGGAGCCAAGGCCGTAGAACTTGCAGCTCACGGTGCCTTCCGGCGCGGCGATGATCTGCTCGCCCATGGGCAGGCTGGTCTTGGTCACGTCGTCTTCAATGCCCACGGTGAAATGGTTCTTCATTTCGCCGGCCAGATTGTCGAATGCGGCCTTTACCATGGTGGGGGTGAATTCCTTGCTTCCCAGACCATAGCGGCCGCCGATAACGGCGATCTGTTTTCCGGCTTCCGAGAGCGCGGCGCGCACGTCGGCATACAGGGGTTCGCCCAGGCTGCCGGATTCCTTGGTGCGGTCCAGTACGGCGATCTTTTTGCAGGCGGAGGGGATGGCGGAGAGGAAATGCTTCATGGAGAAGGGACGGTACAGGTGAACCTTGATGAGGCCCAGCTTCTCACCCTTCTTGTTCAAAAGGTTGATGGTCTCCTCAATCGTCTCGCAGGAGGAGCCCATGGAGATAATAACCTTATCGGCATCGGGCGCGCCTACGTACTGGAAGGGCTTGTAGCAGCGGCCCGTGAGCTTTTCCACGTCCTTCATCACATCTTCCACAATGCCCGGCACGGCCTCATAAAATTTGTTGGCCGCCTCACGGTTCTGGAAGTAGATATCGGGGTTTTGCGCGGTGCCGCCCTGGTGGGGATGCTCGGGATTGAGGGAGCGGGCGCGGAATTCGTCGATTTTCTGATAATCGACCAGCTTGTCGATCTCGCCGTACTCGATGCCGTCGATCTTTTGAATCTCGTGGCTGGTGCGGAACCCGTCAAAGAAATGCAGGAAAGGCACGCTGGCCTTCAGCGTGGCCAGGTGGGAGATCAGGGCCATATCCATGGCTTCCTGTACGCTGTTGGACGCCAGCATGGCGAACCCGGTCTGGCGGCAAGCCATTACGTCCTGGTGATCGCCGAAGATGGACAGCGCATGGGCGGCCAGAGCACGGGCGCTCACGTGGAACACACAGGGCAAAAGCTCTCCGGCAATTTTGTACATGTTCGGGATCATCAAAAGCAGCCCCTGGCTGGCGGTAAAGGTGCTGGTCAAGGCACCGGTTGCCAACGAACCGTGCACGGCGCCCGCCGCACCCGCTTCGCTCTGCATTTCGGCCACCCGAACCTGCTGTCCGAACAGATTTTTGCGCCCCTGGGCCGACCACTCATCCACTACTTCCGCCATATTGGAGGAAGGAGTGATGGGATAGATCGCCGCCACGTCGCTGAACGCATAAGCGACATGGCCGACGGCTGTATTGCCGTCAACAGTCATTTTGATAGCCATGGAAGAACCTCCTCGTTTCTGTTGAACCGATGGTGCGGCATGTCCGCTAACATTGCTATTATAAGGAGGGAACAGGGCAATGTCAACAAATTGACAGAATTCCGGGACGATTCAACAAAAAAAGTACAGACCACAGGCAAAGCAGACATAGCTCAAATAAATGATACGTTTGCCGCTTCCATACATGAAATGGATTGAATACGCTTCTTTTTCATGATATGATAGAAATGCGTTTGTGCAGCCATATTGTGTATATTATTTTCCTTTGCTCTTCCAAGCCTTACAGCATCGCACGGAAGGACAGATTTGCGAATGAAGAATCTGCTGATCACCGGCAACGTGGCATCCCTTGCCGCCCATCTTTGCCAGCGGCTTTCCCGGCAGTACCATTTGGTGGTCGCCGCCAACCAGGCGCCGCCCATAGCCCTTGGCAAAGGGGTGGAGATGATGACGCTGTCCGGCGGCAAAACGCTGGAGCATGTGTTTCAGGCATATCCATTTCAGGCGATGATCTTTTTGTCCACCCGCGGCGAGCAGCAAAGCCGTCTTGCCGGCGAGGCGGATCTTTTAAGCGGCGCTCTGGCACTGGCTAAACGCCATGGTGTGGACAGGGTGCTGTATCTTACCTCCGGGGAGCTTAGCCGCGCGAACGAGGCCGTCAGCGAGCGCGGCGTGCTTTTGCAGGCGATGGAGCAGCTTTGCGCCGCTTACCTGAAGCAGGGCCTGGAAGTCACTATTGTGCGCTTGCCCTGCGTGTTTGGCCCCGGCGAGCCGGATACCCTGATCGGGCGGCTTCTGGCAGCCGCAGCCAGGGGAGAAACGGCGGTGCTGCCCTTTTCCAGGGATGCGCAGATGGACTTCATTTCAGCGGCGGAAGTGGCGCAGCTTACCTACAGGCTTCTGGATAAGGACAGACAGCCGGAAGCGCTGCTTATGGTTCGCGGCGCGGAAGCGCTGACCGTTCGGGAATTGACGGCACTGTTGAGCCTGCTGGGCGCAAGCGTGTCCCAGGGGACCGGAGAAATGGGCTATCCACCCATGGAGGAAAGTGATTTTCAGCGCAGCTACGGCTTTACGCCTGCTGAGCGGCTCAGCGTTGCGCTGGACAGCCTGTATACGGCCATAAAAACATCATTGGATATCCGGCAGGCGAGGCAAAACCCGGTGCGGTCCTTTTTGCACCGTCATCCGTCCCTTGCCAGGGGGGCGTCTTTGCTGCTTGGCTATGGCGCCATGGAGGCGCTGCAGATGCTGCAGGATGGCGGGCAGCTTCCGGCGATGGACCTGCGCCTGTTGTATGTGGCCCTCATAAGCGCCGCTCACGGGCTGCATACAGGCCTGCTTGCCGTGGTTTTTGCCAGCTTTTCCATTGCGCGGGGCTATGGAGCCAGCGGCATGGATGCTTTTGTTCTGTTAAGCGACTGGAAAGCATGGGTGCCCTTTATCGTACTGATCCTCACCGGTTCATTTGCGGGGTATGCCCACGACAAAGGCCGGGGGGAAGCCCGCTCCGCCAGGGAAGCCGCCAATACACTGGAAAAGCGCTGCGCGTTTTTGCAGGATTTGTATAAGCAGTCGCTGCTGTCAAAGGATCAGGCGGACAGCGGGGAGAAAGAGAAGCAGGAGGGGCTGGAGCAGCAGCTTGCCCAACTGCGCAAGGGGCAGGAAAGGCTTGAGCAGGAATGGCTGACGCTGCTCAAGCGTGAGCAGTCGCGCTGGGATATGGAGCTGGCGGAGAAGGAGAGCCGGGAGGAAGCGGCCCCGCAAGATAAAGCCGGCATCAAAGCGCGACAGGCGGAGGAAAACAGCCTCAAGGAACAGGCGGATTTTGCGCCCCGGCAGCCAGGCCAGCGGCTGACGGATGAAGCGTACGCGCCGCTTGCATACCGCGCTTTTAAGGAGCCGGCTGTGCTGGAAGATGAAGAGGATGACGACGCCTCCTATGAACAGCCGCTTCGGGCGGCAAAGCACCGGGAGCAGGCCGGCCTCCAAAAGCTTGCGGACCAGGGCGCCCGGCAGGATGAGGGCAATCAAAGGGCGGAGGAATGGGCGGAACAGCCGACAAAGGCGGATGGGATGGCCGCAGGCTCGCCTTTTGGCAGATTAACCCCGGCGGAGAGGCGTAAGATGTTGGAGGCCATGCAGGTGCGCTCCAGGCTTGGCCCGATGGGAAAACCCAAAAGGAGAAGGTGACGGCACGGCGGATGTGCCAGGGCGTGATGCGCTTTATTAACCGCCGATGAGTTTGGTTAGATTTCCATTAATTTCTTTGATATTCTATTGACAATAATTGCATTTCTTATATAATGACCACGGTTCATGGGCTGAACCGTGGCTATTTTGAATATTTTCGGGCATGCGTGGAGGGAAAAGGGTTGAAGAAACTTCTTAAGACGGTGGCAGTCGTCATAACGGTGCTGGTGATCCTGTTTACGGGACTTTTTGTGTTCATCGTCCGCGGTCTGAATGAAAAGAGCCAGCCGGTGCTGGCGGGGGTAACGGCAGGGGAGCTGGCTGACGGCGTATATGAAGGCGGCTACGACGGCGGCCGGTGGACCAACCGTGTAAAGGTCACCGTGGCAGGCGGAAAGATCGGGGATATCGTGCTTGCGCAGGATGTCATGTTCACAGATCCAAAGGTGAGCGCGGAGCTGTTTGAACGTGTGCTTGCCGCGCAATCGACAAGGGTGGATCAGGTGGCGGGGGCCACCGTTACCAGCAAGGCATATTTGAAATCCATTGAAAACGCGCTGACGAACAAGGAGGAATAACCATGGCCACACTGATCGCGTATGCAACCAAGCACGGGATTACGGAAAAATGCGCCAGGGAGCTGCAAAAGCGCCTTGCGGGAGGCGCGGACCTGTGGAATTTGAAAAATGGCATGCCGGACCTTAGCCGGTATGACGCGGTCATTCTTGGCGTTTCTGTGTACGCCGGCATGCCCCGCAAGCAGATCAAAACCTTCGCGAAGGAGCATGAGGCCGAGCTGGCAAAGAAGAAGCTGGGCTTGTTCCTTTGCTGCCTGTCGGATGGGGAACAGGCGCAAAAGCAGATGGAAGCCGCCTACCCCCAGGGGCTGCGCGGTGCGGCTATTGCCCAGGGTGTTCTGGGCGGGGGGTTCAACGTGTCCGATATGGGCGCTTTTGAAAAGTTCATCGTCAAGAAGATTTCGGGAGCCGATGTGAAGGATTCCCTGAACCTGCGCCAGGATGTGCTGGAGAAATTTTTGCAGGCATTTGGCGCGGCTTGATCGGGCATGGGAAAGCGCCTGTTTTCCGGCAGTGGAAAACGGGCGCTTCAGTGTATCAACAAAGTGGCTAATACCACTTTGTTGAGCTTTTCCCTCGCTACACTGCAAAATGGCGATGCCATTTTGCGGCCGTTTGCTCGGGCAAGGAGGGAATTTTTTCAAAATTCCCGCGCAAACCACCGCACATGTCGCTGGTTTGCGATCTAGAATCGGAGGACTTCGGCCCTCCGATACCTCCCTGGGTTTTTTGATGGTCTGAGCGCCTGTTTTCCGGCAGTGGAAAACGGGCGCTTTTGCATCCCCGAAGCGTATTGCAGCAAGGGGAATTAATACCGTATGCCGCTTTGGACGCAGGGAATATTCTTAAGCAGCATTGATTTGTTTCCCCGTGGAATGGCCGGAGGCAGCCTCCTGCCAAATGGATGCAATGGGCGCGGCCTCTATTTTCTTGAAACGGACTGCAGCAGTGCTTCTTTTTCGTTTTTCAGGCTCCCGTCCATCACCTTTTGGAGAAGTGTTCGCAGTGTCTTGCCAACCTGCGGGCCGGGGGGTATGCCTATTCCCGCAAGGTCGTCCCCCGTGACGGCCAAGTCCTTCAGCCTGTAGGGAAGCCCCTCCCGCACCACTTCGTCAAGGCATGCCTCCAGTGCCGCAATGTCCTTCAGCTTTGCATCCCGCTTGTCCGGATGCTGAGCGGAAGCATCCGCCCGCTTTACGGCAATCAGCTGCTGCAGCCGCTCTTCCCCAAGGCGGTTCAGCCAGCGCCGCACATTTTTTCCCTTGGCGGGGATGGTGGCGTCGTGAAACAGTACCAGCTCTTCCACCGCTTGCCGTGTATGGTTGTCAAACCGGAGCCGGGCCATAATCTCCCTGGCTATTTTCAGGCTCGCCTGGGGGTGGCCGTAAAAGTGGCCGACACCCTTTTCATCCCGGAAAAAGCAGGCCGGCTTCCCCGCGTCGTGCAATAGCATCGTCAGGCGGAGCACGGGCTCCGGCGGCACGGCCGCCACTGCCTGCAAGGTGTGCTCCCACACCGTCAGGTGATGATAGGGGTTGAACTGTTCATGGCCGTGCATGGGCTCAAGCTCCGGCAAAACGGCGAATATCACCTGCGCATGCTCCCTTAATATATCCGCCGCGCCAACGCCAGATAGCAGGCGCATCAGCTCCTCCCGTATGCGCTCCGGCGCAATCAGCAAAAGCCGCTCCTTCAGTTCTGTAAGCGCCAGCGCCGTTTTTTCCTCAATGGCAAAGGCGTAGGTGGCGGAAAACCGCAGCGCGCGCATGATCCGAAGCGCGTCCTCCCGAAAACGCGACGCCGGGTCGCCGACGCAGCGTATTGTTTTGTTTTTCAAATCCTCCGCCCCGCCAAAGGCATCGTACAGCCCTCTTTGGGGGTGGTACGCCATGGCGTTCACCGTAAAATCCCGGCGGCTCAAATCCTCCTTCAGGCTGACCACAAAGGATACGCTGTCGGGGCGGCGGCTGTCGGTATAAACGCCGTCGGTGCGGTAGGTAGTCACTTCATAGGGCGTACTGTCCCATATCACGGTCACGGTGCCGTGCCTGATCCCCGTTTCTATCACCCGTTGCCCTGCAAACACGCCCAGCGTCTGCTCCGGCCTGGCGCTGGTGCAAACGTCCCAGTCGTGGGGGACAAGTCCCATAAGGCTGTCCCGCACGCAGCCGCCCACAGCCCAGGCTTCAAAGCCCGCCGTCTCCATTTTTTGTATCAGAAAGGCCACGCCCTGGGGAAGATCGATCATGCGATTACCGCCTTTTAGGTTCGTTTCATAACAGTATACCACTATTTCAAAGGCGCTACTATCGCCGGCAGGGCACAATCTGTTTGATCTTGTGCAACGTAAAACGCCGCCCGGCTGCAAACCGGGCGGCGCGCAGCGCGCCGCTTATTCGGCGCCGCTGTCTCCTTTGCTTTCCGGAATGTTTTCTTTGGCCTCGGCAGTCTTTGGCGGCTCAGCCTTTGCGGTTTCAAAATGTCCGTGCTTGAGCAAAAACCATTCCTTGGTCATATCCAGCACCAGCCCCAGCAGCGACACAGCCGCCACGGCAATCAGGATGTACACCCACAGGGCCATGCTTGTGGTTACGCCGTCCTTGAAAAGGCGGACCAGGAGCATAAAGGCCAGCAGCAAAACCCAGATCAGCGCATCCAGCAGCCGGTAGGCCGGCTTCTTCACAATGCGGATGTCCGCGCCGCAAGCACGGCAGCGGAAGGTTTGCATCAGGATGCCATCCTTCTGAAAATACCGCCCGACGAATTCCCGGCAGCGGATGTCCGGCTTATGAATACAGTTTTCGCTCATCAAGCAATGCCCCCTTTTCAACGAACATCATCCATATTATCCTACATAATACGCCATTCCCTGAAGGATGTCCAGATTTTACCTGAAAATTGCCGGAAAATTGCCGGATTTGCCTGCCGAACAGCCTATATTTTTTATGAATAAACAATCCATACAACTTTTTAACCGTCTGAAGCGTATTATCATTGAAAAGGCAAGCCTTTGCAAATGTATCATCCTCCGGAGGGCAGTCATGGTTGATGAGGCTACCTACACCGCGGAATCGGCCGCCCACCTGTCCATACTCTACAGGGTTGCTTTGAGCATCCTCCATTCGGATGCCGACGCGCAGGACGCTGTGCAGCAGGGTCTGTTAAAAGCATGGGCAAAAAGAGCAAATGCCAGGCCGGAGTGCTTTCGCGCATGGCTGACAAAGATCACAGTCAATGAGTGCCACAACATACAGCGCTACCGCAAACGTGTATACCCCGTGGATACCGTCAGGGCAACGGATGGCTTTGAGCCGCCGGATATGGAGCTGTATGAAGCCATCGGTGCCATGGGGGAGAAGCTGCGCATTCCGCTTTTGCTCAAGTACCGGGAAAATTACTCGGAAAAGGAAATCGCGCAGGCGCTGGGCATTCCCGTATCCACGGTGAAAAGCCGCCTGTACAGGGCGCGTGTGACGTTAACAAAGTCATTGAAGGATATGGAGGTGGCGTTTGAATGAAGCGGAAGGTAATTCTCTCACAGACGCTTAACCGGTTGTATCCATCCATGCCTGCGGATTTTGAAAAAAGGACGCTTAGCATGCTCAATGAACTGACCGAAAAAAAGGAGGATCAAATTGTGAAGAAAAAGATAACCATGGGATTGGTGCTTGCTGCCGCCCTGCTGTTGCTGCTCATGGGTGTGGCTCTGGCGCTTACCCAGCTGGGCATCTGGGATTTTGTGAATGATGGTTACGGTGAAACGCCGCTGCCTGAGGCTGTGGGGATGGTGCAGACAG
>JAEWNM010000183.1 GCA_023392755.1 Bacillota bacterium | reverse complement strand
ATCAGTATCGGTGGGCTTGCGCTGGGCCTTGTCAGCATCGGTGGATTTGCGCTGGGGCTGCTTCTGGCGCTGGGCGGCCTTGCCCTGGGGGGGCTTGCCGGGGGCGGTGTGTGCATTGGAATGGTGGCCGTTGGCGGGGTGGCCATCGGCGTATATGCCTTTGGCGGTGCAGCCGTCGCGTCGGAGCTGGCGGTGGGCGGCGCAGCCGTGGGGCGTGTAGCCATCGGCGATGCCGCTCAAGGCGATTACACACTGCATATTCATCAAGCCTCCAGGGAGATGATTGTGCAATTCATCACGCAGCATGTTCCCAATATGCCTGAATTCTTGAGCCGCCTGATCTCGCTTGTCGGGAAATAATCAGGGCTCTTGTATGCTTTCGGGCAAGTTTTCGTATGTTGGCGCAGCAGGCCATACGGTGTGATTGTTTGCTAAAGTGCACCGTGAGGAACATGAAAAGGGCAGGGCTGTTTGGCGTACCAATCATTTACATATATGACATCACGTGATATAATCCATACAATCAGCAATTAACACCCAATAATTGAATATGGGGGCATGGCAAATGAAAAGGGGATTCGTCCCTGTGCTTGTGGCTGTTCTGATCCTGGGAAGTATGTCGCCTGCATTGGCAGATTTCCTGCGGGATGGAGACTGGGAGTATTGCGCCGATGGTGCCAATGCCACGATCACAAGATATTATGGAAACGACCGCTATCTTGTCATCCCATCTGTATTGGGCGGCTTGACGGTAACAACCATCGGCAGCATGGCGATGCAGCTGTCTTCGGATAGGGACGATGCTATCAGCCCCGTGACCATCACAGTACCCGGCACAGTAAAGGTAATTGAGAACGCCAATTTTGTCGGCTATAACAGCTTGACGACAATCGAACTGCCGGAAGGCTTGCAATCTATTGGAGATGATTGTTTCTCCTATTGCGGCAGTCTGGAAGCAATACGAATCCCTTCATCGGTAACCGGCTTGGGGGGGTTCTTGTTTGATTATTGCGACAGGCTGACTGTTGAGGCGTACGCCGGCTCCGTGGCGGAAAAGCTTTGCATTGCAGAAGGAATACCATACAAAATCATAGGCGGTGAACGGCTTGCCGCGGCGGTGCCGCAAGCACCTTTTGTGGAAGCGGCCCAAGCGCCTCACATGAACCCGCCTGTTGATCCAAAAGTATTCCACATGCAAACATTCGACGAGTTTCATTTCAAGAGAAATCAAATGCTGAATATTTACACTGGGCCTGGTTACGATTACTACCGCTCATCCAACGGCAAAGCCGCTGCAAGTACAAACGGGCAGATATATGTTTTTGGCTGGGATGGCCAATGGCTCCTGGTTCTGTATGGAACGGGCAGCGGCTTATCAAGATACGGTTATGTAAACAGGTCTGACTTTAGTGACGATGTGGGAGGGATATATTTAGAAAGTGCCAACCTGAATGCGTCCATAGCGGCAACCTGCATGATCAGCGACTGCATGCCTGATGACCATAGCTACATTACCACGCTGAATCCCGGCACACCAGTCAAATATATTGCCTACAACCCCGATTTTGACTGGGCATACATTGAAGTGAATGCCGATGTCGGTTTGGTGCGCGGCTTTGTTCCCTATAATTGTCTGGGCTTTTAACAGGCGAATAAGCGCGGTACAAAGCTTGCTTCCCATATCATTTGACTAACGACAGATACAGGGGAGCAGTAGAGGGAGTAATAGACAGCGATTATTCACGATTTTAGTAGATTGGCTTGTTTTTGCACTCCTTGGGCAGGCAACATAAAACGCCGCAAACCCTTGATTTACAAGCGTTTGCGGCGTTTGGCGGAGAAGCCGGGATTTGAACCCGGGCGGCGCTTATCGCACCCTACTCCCTTAGCAGGGGAGCCCCTTCGGCCTCTTGGGTACTTCTCCATATTGCCGGATTGATTATGCAATTCCGTTTTGTGAAAATGGCGGAGAGAGAGGGATTCGAACCCCCGGTGCCTTTCAGCATCACTGGTTTTCAAGACCAGCGCCATCAACCGCTCGGCCATCTCTCCATGTTTTAGAACCAGCGAAGGTTATTATAGCAGTGTTTTAGAGTTAAGTCAACGGCAAAATGGTCATTTTGGGGCTTCTGAGGGGTGTTTTGTGGTTTTGGAGCCGGCTTAAGCAAAAAAGGGCTTTGGTAGCATTGATCCTGGATCAGATGTTTGGGGGATTATGGATTGAGGAATGTGATACATGAGCAGTATGGTCATTATTAATGCAACGCGTTGTGTAAACATGTTATTACCTCCTGCCTCCTTAGGATAAATATCTTGCTATGCCCTTTTATTATTGAAGTAAAAGTTTTTCGGGGAAGTGTGCGGGAAGGGGCGCTTTAGTAAAAAAGCGTCCCTTCCTGCAATAATCATATGCAAATTTATAACCCGGTTTTTTCCTTGATGTAGAGGCGGGCCTTCACGGCATACTCGAAGGGGTTGGCTTTGGCGGGATCCTGCTCGGCCTCCACAACCACCCAGCCCTCGTAGCCTTCCTTCTCCAGCACCTCAAAGATGGGCACGAAATCCACATCCCCGTCTCCGGGCACCGTAAACACGCCGGCCCGGACGGCGGTGAGGAAGCTCCAGCCCTCCCTTTCCGCCTGGGCGCGGACGCTTTGGCGTACATCCTTCAAATGCACATGGCGGATGCGGCCTATGTACTTTTTCAGTATGGGCAGAGGGTCGATGCCCGCAAAAGTGAGATGGCCGGAATCAAACAGCAGGTAAACCAGGTCCGGGTCCGTCATGGACATGAGGGTGTCGATTTCCTCCGCCGTCTGTATGCCGGTGCCCATGTGATGGTGGATGGTGAGCGTCATCCCAACATCTTTTGCAAGGCGGCCAAGCTTGTTATACCCCTCGGTGACGGCCTTCCACTGTTCTTTGGTGTATACGGGCTTATCCTTGCCGAAGATATTCAGGGGCTTTCCCTGGATGGAGTTGCCCTGCTCGCTGGCGCCGATGATCTTGGCGCCAAGAGCGTTCAGGCGGTCCCGGTGGACGATGAACGCCTTCTGAGTTACTTCATAGGGCTCGCTGGTGAACAGGCTGGAAAACCAGGCGTTGCATATTTGAAGCCCGCGTACATCCAGGTAATGCTTCAAAACCTTCGGGTCACTGGGATACTTGTTGCCGATTTCGCTGCCGGTAAAGCCGGCCAGCGCCATTTCACTGACGCATTGCTCGAATGTGTTTCCGCCCCCCAGGTCGGGCAGGTCGTCGTTTGTCCAGCCGATAGGCGCGATGGCCAGCTTTACTCTCGATGGGTCCAGCATATTTTGATCCCCCTTTATCCTTCCCATTTATATGTCCCTTGTCTTTCCCGCCTGTTCCTGCATGGCCGCATAGGCCTCCTGTACACGTTTCTGGGTGGATACTTCCGCCACGCCCACACGCCACCAACTTTCAAAGCCGGGGGTCATGCTGCCGGGGAGCACCTTGATATCGTACAGAACAGGCTTCACCTGCTTTTTTGCGTCTTCAAGAGCGGCGCGCAGTTCCTGAACGCTCCTTACGGTGTAGGCTTTCAGGCCATAGGACTCGGCATTTTTCGCAAAATCCATCTGCATGATAGGGCCGGAAAGCTCGCGGGTCTCATTGTCCCTAAAGCGGAACACCGTGCCGAAGGTATCGTTGCCCTGGTTGTTTTGCAGGTTTTCAATGCAGCCCCAGCCTGAGTTGTCAAACAGGCAGAAGTGAACCCTGATACCTTCCTGCAATGCCGTTATCATTTCGCTGTGGGCCATCAGGTACGTTCCGTCGCCGAAGAAGGCATATACCTCCCTGTCGGGGCAGGCCAGCTTGACGCCCACCGCGCCGTTTATTTCGTACCCCATGTTGGAAAAGCCGTATTCCATGTGGTAAGTGCAGGGATCGCCGGCCCGCCACAGCCGCTGCATGTCGCCGGGCAGGCTGCCGGCGGAGCCGACGGCAATATCGGAAGGCGACATAAAGCGGTTGATTTCCCCCAGCGCCCTGGTTTGGGAAAGCCCATCGGGACGATCTTCGGTACAGAAGCCATCCACGATATCATCCCATTCGGCCTTTGCTTTGGCGATATCCGGATAAAAAGCGGCATTGTAGCCGGAAAGGGCGGCAGTCAGGGCGGTTAGCGCTTCCCTGGCGTCGGCGACAATGGGCTCCCCCTCCATCTTCATCGCGTCAAAGGGGCATATGTTGATGGACAGAATTTTTGCGCTTTCGGGGAAGAGCCATTTGGAGCAGGTGGTGAAATCGGTAAGGCGGGTGCCTACGGCAAGGATGAGGTCCGCCGTCTTGGCAATGACGTTGGCGGCTTTTCCGCCGGTGACGCCGATGCCGCCCAGGTTCAGCGGATGGTTCCAGGGCAGCACACCCTTGCCCGCCTGGGTTTCAGAAAAGGGGATTCCCGACTGCTCGCAGAAGGCTTTCAAGGCTTCCCCGGCCTCGCTGTAGCGTACGCCTCCGCCGCAGATAACCAAGGGGCGCCTGGCGGCCCTTATAAGCTCCAGTGCCCTGTCCAGCTGCGGCTTGGAGAGGGGGCGCCGGTCCATATGCCATACGCGGCGTTTGAAGAAGTCGGCGGGGTAATCGTAGGCCTCGCCCTCCACGTCCTGGGGCAGAGCAATGCACACCGCGCCTGTATCCGCCGGGTCGGTTAGCACGCGCATGGCGTGGATGACGGCGGTCATCAGTTGTTCGGGGCGCGAAACGCGGTCCCAGTAATGGCAAACGCCGCGGAAGGCGTCGGTGACGGTGGCCGCGAAGCTGTCAAAGAACTCCGCCTGCTGAAGGACCGGGTCCGGCTGTCGGCTGGCAAAGGTGTCGCCGGGCAGCAGCAGCAGGGGAATGCGGTTGGCGGTGGCACAGCCGGCGGCGGTGACCATGTTCATGGCACCCGGGCCGATGCTGGAAACGCAGGGAATGATCTCCCGGCGGTTTTTCTGCTTGGCGAAGGCCATCGCGGCAAGGGCCATGTTCTGTTCGTTTTTGCCCTGCAAAAAGCGTATGCCGTGGCCACCCTGGGATAGGGCCTGGCCTACGCCCACAACGCAGCCGTGGCCGAACACGCCAAAGATGTTATTCACGAACTTCGATTCCACGCCGTCCAATTCAATGTATTGCTGATCCAGAAAGCGGACCAATGCCTGGGCCATGGTCAAGCGGATGCGTTCCACTCAGTCTCCCCTGCCTTTCGTTTCGGGCCAGTATTTCGCGTCCTTTTCCTGCACCCATGCATGCTCCGGCACAAAGTCAGGGGTGATGTAGGGGGCGCCGTCCAAATGGCGGATCACCCACAGGTACCATAGAGCGTAACCCGGCGGGGTGCAGTGGGGATGGGTGAGGCCGGGGCGGATGAACACCGTATCGTTGGTATGTACTTTGACAACATCCTCGCCCAGCTCCGCGTAGGCAAAGCCGTTTTCCGGGCAGGATTTATAGTAGTAGATTTCCGGCTGCGGGTGGTGGTGGGGCGGATAGCTCGACCACTTGCCGGGCATGCCGATCACTTCGCCCAGCACCAGGTTCGACAGCGGCGCGTTCTTCTTGTCAAATACCGTGCGCACGATGCGCGTGGAGGTTTCACCCATCAGCCCGGCACCGCGGTATTCATCCTCCGTATCCTTTGGGTCATACCATTTGGCGGGAAAGAACGCTTCATTGTCCGTACGCACGACGCAGACTTCGCTGTCATCGCCGATGCCGCAAACAGATACGCGGGTATTTCGGTCCACATGCAAAACGTACGGCCCCACATCAAAGCAGTTATCCCGGCACAGCATCTTTTCATCTTCCCCGGCGGTGATGGCGATTTTCCCATAAACCAGCAGGTACGCCTTTTCCAGCGGCCGGTCATCCTCATAGCTTTGCCCGGCCGCAAGCCTCAGCACACCGAAATCCATACCCATATCGCCATGGATGCCGCCCATGGCGCTGATTTGGGTATAACCGAAATGGTGGGGACCACTCGCCCTGCGGATATCAGACATGGGCCGCCTCCAGGATTTCCTTTACGGTGACGGGGCGGTGCTCCTGCCAGGATTTTTTCGCGGCCATGGCCAGCACCACCGGGGACAATGCGTCATCCACGGTCACGGGCACGGGCGTGCCGTTTACTATAGCGGCGATGAACGCTTTCATTTCCCTGATAAAAGAAGCCATGTACCGCTCCAGGAAGAAGTATTGGGGCTTGTCGGATTGGACGCCATCGGCGGTACTTAAGCGGACGGTGGTGTCGCCGTCGTTTTCCCCGGCAGCCATGCCCAGTGATCCAAAGACTTCCACCCGCTGGTCATAGCCGTAGGCGGCACGGCGGCTGTTGTCTATAACACCCAGAGCGCCGTTTTCAAACTTCAAAAGCACGATGGCGGTATCCACATCCCCCGCGCGGCCAATGGCCGGGTCTACCAGCACGGCGGCTTGGGTATACACTTCCGTTACGGGGCTGCCGGCCTGGAACTGGGCCATGTCAAAGTCGTGGATCATCATGTCAATGAACAGACCGCCGCTGGAAGCCGCGTACTCGGCGGACGGGGGCTGGGGATCGCGGGAGGTGATCTTCACCACTTCCACCCTGCCCAATTTCCCGTTGGATACCAATTCCTGCACCCGGCCATGGTTGTGGTCAAAGCGGCGGTTGAAGCCGATCTGCATTTTCACGCCGTTGTCTACCGCAGCCTTTTTGGCGGCCAGGATTTTTTCAATAGTCAGGTCCACAGGCTTTTCGCAGAAGATATGCTTTTTCGCCTTGGCGGCGGCAATGGAGATATCCGCGTGGGTGTTGGTGGGGGAACAGACGAGCACCGCGTCGATGGCGGGATTCTCCAGAATGTCCTCATAGCGGGATGTAAAGGCGGGGATACCAAGGCGCGTGGCCAGGGCGGATGCCTTTGTGATGTCCACATCGCTTACCATGGCCACCTCGGCCTCCGGAATGTGGTAGGTGATGGATTCGCCGTGGACATTGCCGATGCGCCCCGCGCCGATGATGCCGATTTGAAGCTTTTTCATAAAGACATTCCTTTCATATTTTTCTTCATAGGTTCGAATTGGTTTATACCGTAGGTCCGATTATCAATCGCCCGCCTGTACCGCGGCTCACAGCGATCCGTCCCACGTGTTCACTGACGTCTTTTTCTTTTCTTCCTCGTCGAACCAGCGGACGGTGACGCACTTCGATTCCGTAAAGAAACGGAAGGCATCTTTGCCATGGCAATGCAGGTCGCCAAAGAAAGACTTCTTATGGCCGCTGAAGGGGAATATGCCCATGGGTACGGGGATGCCCACATTGACGCCCACCATTCCGCCGTCGGTGCGCTTGACAAATTCCCTGGCGTAGTGGCCGTTCTGTGTAAATATCACCGAGCCGTTGGCGAAGGGGTTTTCATTCATGACGGCCAAACCTTCCTCAAAGCTCCCGACACGCTTGATGCATAACACGGGTCCAAAGATTTCATTCTGCCCCGCGGTCATCCCCGGCGTCACGTGATCCAGGATGGTATGGCCCACATAGAAGCCGTTTTCATGGCCTTGCACCTTTACGTCACGGCCGTCCAGCACCACCTTCGCGCCTTCGTCGATGCCCTTTTGAATCCAGTCACATACAAATTGTTTGTGGGATGCGCTGACCACCGGCCCAAGATCGGTAGCCTTGTCATAGGCCGGGCCAATCTTCTGCAGTCTGCACAGGCGTACAAGCTCCGCCACCAGTTCATCCGCCACTTCTTCTTCCACTACCACGACAGGCAGGGCCATGCAGCGTTCCCCGGCGCAGCCAAAGGCGGAATTCATAATACCGGCGGCGGTGCGGGTAATAGGGGCGTCCTTCAGGACAAGCGCGTGGTTCTTGGCTTCGCACAAAGCCTGTACACGCTTGCCGTGGGCGGCGGCGGTGGAGTACACGTGCAGGCCGACGCTGGTGGAGCCCACGAAGGTGATGCCCTGTATATCAGGATGGGAAAGCAGGATTTCCGCCTCGCCGCGCGAGCAGGGAACAATGTTCAAAACGCCGTCAGGGAAGCCGGCTTCCTTGTACAGCTCCGCCATACGCAGGCTGGTCATGGGCGTTGCGCTGGCGGGCTTCAATACGTAGGTATTGCCGCAAACAATGGCCAGAGGCGCCATCCAGCCCATGGGGATCATGGCGGGAAAGTTCCATGGCGCGATTCCGGCAAACACGCCCATAGGCTCCCGGTAAAGGGTGGTGTCATAGCCGGTGGAGGTATCCATCAGGCTTTCGCCCATGAGAAGGCTCGGGGCGGAGCAGGCCAGCTCCACCATTTCCTTGGCTTTCAAAACATCGCCGGCGGCCTCACTCCAGGCCTTGCCATGCTCTGTGGCCAATAAAAGCGTAAGCTCGTCCAGGTGCTTTTCAATCAGTTCCCGGAGTTTGAACATTAAATCCGCCCGTTTCTTGACGGGGGTGCCGCGCCAGGCGGGATAGGCCTTTTTGGCCGCGGCGATGGCGGACTCCACCTCGTCTTGCAGGCAGCAGGGGCTTTTGGCGATCACATCGCCAGTGGAGGGATTGAACACATCCACATATTTTTCGGTTCGGGAGGCAATGTACTGACCGTTGATATAGGGTTTTAGTATTTCGGGCTGGAGCATGGTTATCGTCCTTTCCGTAATGCGTATTTTGCCTTGCCTGAACGCCGTAGGGGCGATTATGAATCGCCCGTATGCTGCGGTCGGGATATGTCACTTGGCGGGCGATATGAATCGCCCGTATGCTGCGGTCAGGATATGTCACTTGGCGGGCGATATGAATCGCCCCTGCGGCGTTGTTTGCGGCCCTCTTTGCCTGGGTTTATGCAATTTCTTGCTTTTGCGGTTGAAAATCCAATGATTACCCTCGTGCCACAAGCTCGCCATATTGCTTTTTCTTTTCCGCGATGAAGGAGCGTATGGCTTCCTCGGTGGGCATATCCTGGGAGCAGGCGTGGCTGGCCACCAGCATGGCGGCGGAGGCGCTGCCAAATTCCAGGGCGTCCATCAGCTCCCAGCCGGAAAGCAGCCCGTGCAGGAAGGCGGAGCCATACCCGTCGCCGCCGCCAAAGCCTTTCAATGCTTCCACCGGGAAGGGCTTGATGGAAAACGAGCCGTCCTTCGTATAAGCCGTGGAACCTTTTTTGCCATGCTTGATGATGGCGGTTTTGACACCTTTTTGCAGCCAGTATGAGGCGGAAGTTTGATCGGTACCGTCCAGGCCTAACAGCCGCTCCATGCGGTCGTATTCCTCCCTGGAGCCCATCAAAATATCGACCTTTTCCGCCACCAAAGAGGTATACACGGCGATCTCATCATCGTTTTTCCAGGTATAAGCTCTGTAGTCCGCGTCAAAGACAATGGGCGTTGACGTCTTCTTCGCCAGCAGCACGGCTTTTAATGCCGCTTCCCTGGAAGGGCTTTGAGATAATGCCGTGCCGGAAATGAGCAGAAGCCTGGCGCTTTTAATATAATCCTCATCCACGTCATCCGGGTGAAGCATCAAATCCGCTACGCCTTCCCGGTACATGAGGATGCTGGATTCCTCACGGGAGAGGATTTCCGTAAACGTAAGCCCCAGGGATTCCCCGTTTTTGCAGCGGGTGACATGGCTTACATCAATGCCCTCTTTCTCGAAAAAGCCCTGTACGAAGTCGCCGAAGCGGTCGTCTGAAATCTTGCCAAGGAAGCCTACCTTTCGGCCCAAACGTGCCATGCCAACGGCGATGTTGGCCGGGGAACCGCCCAGATACTTTTTAAAGGTGGCGGATTCCGCAAGCGTTTGAAAGTAATCCACCGGGTTAAAGTCTATGGCGATGCGCCCCAAGGGAATGATGTCCAAGGGTCTTGTTTCATCCCAGCGAAATAGGCTCATTTTGTCTCCTTTGCGGCAAGGCCGAAAATGTTTAGATGTTCAAGAACCGCCTGTTCGGTGGCGTCAATCATGTGGCGGCTGACATCGAATATGTTCTTTTCCTGTGCCGCGTGGGCCGCCATTGCGGATGCCTGGAAGCAGGCTGTGGCAATATTGATTTTTCTCACACCAAGGCGTATGGCATGGCGGAAATCCTCGGGCGTGATGCCCGTGCCGCCGTGCAGCACCAGGGGGGTAGATGTATTTTGGGAGATTTGTTCCAGTATGTCAAAGCGCAGCTGCGGGGCGGCCGTGTACACGCCGTGGGCGTTGCCTATGCCCACCGCTAGGGCATCGACTTTTGTTTCCTTGATAAAGCGCAGCGCCTCACCGGGGTCGGCGTATGCGATGGGCGAGTCCTCCCCGCTTTCTGTGCGGCCCACCCGGCCTATTTCCGCCTCCGCATTCACGCCATACCCGTGGGCCAGGGTAACGACCTGCTTTGTTTTCGCCATGTTTTCTTCAAGAGGCAGATGGGAGCCGTCAAACATCACCGATGTAAAGCCAAGGCTGATGGCTTCCCAGATACACTCAAAGGTTATGCCGTGGTCCAGGTGTACCGCCACATCTACCTTTGCGTTTCTCGCCGCAGCTAGCATGGCCGGGCCTATCAAATAAAGGGGCGAGGTATTCAGCCTGGCTTCCGCGATCTGCAATATGACGGGAGTGTTTGTCTTTTCCGCCGCCAGGATAACGCCCTGGATCATTTCGAGGTTTGCGACACTGAACGCGCCAACTGCCCGGTTTTCCTTTTGGGCATTTTCCAGCAGCCTGCGCATATGTACAAGCGACAAAGGTACACCTCCCGTTATTATGCCAGAATTAGCTTTGTTTCAGCGGCTGCCAAAGCTTGTATATAGCTTTCATTCGGCATAGATTCTGTGATGATACCGTCAAACCGGTCAAGCGAGGCATAAGTCAATAGAGCCGTCTGCCCAAACTTGTGGCTGTCCAGCAGCAGGTACGATTGGGCGCTGCGCTCCATGGCTGTCATTTTCAGCTCATATTCCAGGGGTGAGGAATTGGTGATTCCATGGGATATCGACCACCCGGTGGCCGCCATGAATGCCTTTTTGATATTGTAGGATTTCAAAAACCTGACAGCATCCAGCCCGGTGAACGAATTCGTTTTGCGGTGAAGCTGCCCGGGGAGAGTGATTATGGTAAGGTTGGGGTAAGACATGGCAGCCATGATGGCATTCAGACTGTGGGTAATGATGGTGATATTCTGCTTTTGCGCAAGGTTTTGAATTACATGCAGCGTGGTGGTGCCGGAATCCAGGAAGATAATATCGCCTTCTTCCACAAGCTCTGCAGCTTTGCGGCCGATGGCCATTTTGGCTTCCTGGTTTTTTATTGTCCGCACATCAAAAGGCGCAAGCTGTTCCGGTTTTCTGGTTCGGACTCCGCCATATACCTTTTCTACCGTGCCCTTTTTCAACAGCAGCGCTACATCCCTGCGCACGGTATTCAACGATGTCTGAAATTGCTGTTGCAATTCTTCCATGGAAACGGTTTCTTTTTTGACGATGTAGTCTTCCATCTGATCCAAACGAATATTTCTCATGAATATAACCACCCCTATCATGCTCTCATAAGCATTATATATCAATTCTATCCCAATGTAAAGAATAGGTGTGATAATATCATGGTCAAGTTATGCACTTTCATAACTAATTCAGTGCCTGTTTTTCTAAAATGGCACCAGTTTTTGATAAAAACGATTACTTTTCGTTTGATAAGGGGACGAATCCATGATATACTAATCCAAAACATAACTATGACTTCCTGTTTTCATTGTATTAACATCATTGAACCGTTTATGGAAGTCTAAAGCAAGAGAGGGAGAATTGTCATGCCGCACGATGATTGTTTAAAACTTGCACAAAAGGTGATCAACAAGCTATGCACCACCCATGAAGGAGGTGGGTCAAACGATCACCTGACGCTTGACACCTGGGAATGGCCTCAGGGGGTGGCGGTATACGCAATGCTGAAGATATATCAGCAAACAAAAGACAATGACACGCTGGACTTCATTGTCAAATGGTATGACAGGCATTTGAAAGCCGGCCTCCCCGCCCGAAATGTCAATACCACAGCCCCGATGCTGGGCATGACGATACTGTTTGAGATCACGGGGGACGAACGGTATCTTGGTCACATTGGCCATTGGGCCGAATGGGTCATGACTGGTATGCCGCGGACGAAAGAACACGGTCTTCAGCATATTACCACCCACAGCGAAAACATACAGCAGTTGTGGGATGATACGCTTTATATGACGGTTCTCTTTTTGTACAAAGCAGGGCAGGTACTGAAGAAAAAGGAATACTGCGAGGAAGCAAAATATCAATTCCTGCTGCATATCAAATACCTGCATTCCACTGAAAACGCGCTTTGGTACCATGGATTTACCTTTGAAGGAAGGCATCATTTTGCCAATGCGTACTGGGCCAGAGGAAACAGCTGGTTTACCTGCGGTGCAGTGGATTTTTTGGAAATGATTGAGGAGGACTGCACTGCACGGCTGATCCGGGAAACATGGCAGGCTCAATGCGGCGCGCTGGTCCGGCTTCAGGATAAGACTACGGGCCTGTGGCATACGCTTTTGGACCATCCGGATAGTTATCTGGAGACATCTGCAAGCGCCGCAATCACTTACGGCCTTCTCAAAGGGATGCGGCTGAAACTGCTTCCGGATGAGTTTGCCGCGGATGCGCAAAAAGCCGTTCAGGGAGTTTTAAACCAAATCGATGAAAGCGGAACGGTCCATGGCGTATCTTACGGCACTCCCATGGGGGATACGCTTGATTTTTACAAAACAATTCCAATCTGCCCTACCGCGTACGGCCAGGGCCTTGCCTTTTTGATGCTGACGGAAAAGATCAAATGAAAAAGCACCCCGAATTGCAAAAAAGAAATTCAAGCTGCCTTTCGAATGAGTTATCGTTTGCTTCAACTATTCCGGCCACCTTAAAAATCGCCCGGGGACGAAAGCCCCCGGGCGATATAAATAAGATTTACTTTGCGTTGTTTCCGGCGTACCATTCACGCACTTCTGTAAGCATTTGATCAAGTCCCGCCGAGTTCATTTCGGCGATGTAAGCATCCCAATCTTTATCCAGATCGCGCTTTCCGGTGATGAAATCGATCATCGCAGCATCTTTCAGCTGTGTGATATTGTTTTGATACTCGGCCATCTTCGGCAGTGAGAACTGAATCAGGTTGACGATGCCGTCCTTGTCATAACCGAGGGAATAGGCAAACTTCGCGCCTGCGCCTGTGGGCTTTTCCGCAACGGTGGGCCCCCATTGGGTGTTGATGCCATAGTCATCGCTGGGGCCTACGTCAGGATGCTTTTCCAGGAACTCGGGGCGGATGGTGTAAACGCCCTCAGTTTTGTCGGACCAGTACCAATTTTCACCTTCGGGGCCGTATGCCCACTCTAGGAATGCCTGCTTTTCGGGGGTGCCTTGGGTGACATAGCGGGTTTCCATGTAGTTGATGATGTCAAGAGCGCGGGCAAACCTTTCCTTGTCGGCGGTCAGTTCCGGGCTGAACACATAGAACTGCGCCAGCATGTTCCAGCTTTTGATGCCCTTGCCGTAGGGGCCTTCTACGGGATCACCAAATGCGATCTGCCCGTCGGGATGGGCTGCGACCCATTCCTTGGCTACATTGCCGGGCTGGCAGTCCACCATGGCGCCCTCGGCATTGAGCTCCTGGTACATGCCGGGCATGACCCAGTGGTAATAGTTGCCGCGTACCGTCATGCCGATGCGGCCGTTGATGAATGAGTTGGAAATTGCCCAATACCCGCCGGTATTTTCACCGGTGATGAATTCTGGGTCAATGACGCCGTCTTTGTACCACTTGTTGGCAACGCGCAGCGCTTCCCGGTACTGTTCGGTGGAGGCGGCCCATTCCACCTGGCCGTTGATCAGCTGGAAGTAGCTGTGGTCGGTGCGGCCGTCGGGGGCGCCGGGGTTGATGCCGTAAGCGCCGAAGAGCTGACGCAGGCCGTCGGAGGATACGCCATAGGTGTCCTTCACGCCGTTGCCGTCGGGATCCTCGTTGGCGAACTTGTACAGCAGGGTTTCCAGTTCCTCAAGAGTTTTGGGCGTTTCCTTCACGCCAACCTTTTCCATCCAATCCTTGTTGTAGATGGCGGGCAGGTGAAAGACGTTGCCGGAGGAGATGCCCGGGATGGCATACTGCACACCCTGGTATGCGCCCATCTTCCAGTAGGAGCCGTTGTCCAACTGATCCAGCAGGCCTGAGGCATAGGGCATATGCTCGCGGACAAGATCCATATCAATGGAACCGATGATGCCCTGGTCTATGTAGGTCATCAGTTGGGAGGGGTCTTTCAAACGGATGACATCAGGGGTGTCGCCGCCGGCAATATAGGTGTTGAGGACTTCCAGAAAGTTTGCATCCTCAATATTCAGCATATTGATGTCTACGTTGAACTTATCCTCAACAAGCTTGATAATGGTGGCGTCTTCCGTCAAGGGAGATGCAATGTAGGTGGTCCAGTCATAGGAGTACTTTTCTGTGTTTTGTTCGGCCGCAAGGGCGGGCACAAGCCCAAGAACCATGATGGCGGCCACCAGGCAGCTTAACCATTTGCGCATTGTGGGGAACCTCCTTGTTTTATTATGATTCACAAGGGCCTCAGCCCTTGAGAGATCCGATCATGATACCCTTGACAAAGTATTTCTGTATAAAGGGATATACAAGAAGGATAGGCACAGTGGCCACCATGACTGTGGCGGCCTTGATGGTTTCGGTGTTCATGGATACCGTGGCATTCACCACCTCGCCAGATAACGGAACAAGTGACGCGTCACCCTGCAAAACCACGCGGCGAAGCACCATTTGCATGACCTGCTTTTCTGTGGTGCGGATGTAGATCATCGCATCAAACCATGCGTTCCAGTGCGCCACCGCAGTCCACAGGCCAATGGTGGCGATGATAGGCATGGAAAGCGGCAGAATGATACGGTATACGATGACGATATCATTTGCCCCATCCAGCCTGGCAGACTCCTCCAGGCTATCGGGCAGCGACATCAGGAAATTGCGGATGATGACAATGTTGTACGCGTTGATAGCCGTGGGCAATATAAGGGCCCAAACCGTATCAATCATTCCGAGTTCCTTGATGAGCAGGTATTCGGGAATCATTCCTCCCGAGAAGAACATGGTAAAAACGGTAAGCCCGGTCCAGAATCCGCGGTTGGGGTAGTAGCGTTTGGACAGCACATAAGCCAGATTATATCCCAGGAACAGGGATACCAAGGTGCCCAGCACGGTTCTTAACACGGTCATCCCAAAGCTCATATAGATGTATTTCGTGCCCAGCACATTCGCATAGCTGGAAAAGGACACAACGGAAGGCCAAATGTATACTTTTGACAATGCGACCCTGTCGGCATCCGCCATCGACAGCGCAAACAGGTACCAGAACGGGTAAATCATCGTCAGCGCCATTAAGCCCAGCAGAATTACATTCAGACAGTCGAAAATCTTCTCTCCCGGCGTTTTTTTGATATGGCGTGTTTTTTTTATGGTCTTCATACTTACCGCTGTCATGGACGGCCTCCTTACCAAATACCGTAATCGTTCACACGCTTGGCAACCTGGTTGGTGAAGATCACCAGCGCGAAGGATATCACGTTTCTGAACAGGCCAATAGCAGTGGATTGGCTGTATTTCATATTCTTGATGCCCATTTCGTACGTAAGAGATCCAAGAATGTTCGTCACTGAATATACGGCTGCGTTGGTCATGTTATAGACCTGATCGAAATTGTCGTTAAGAATTGATCCGGACCGCAGTATCAGCATGATGGTAATCGTCGGGGCGATGGACGGCAAGGTGATGTACCTGATTCTTTGAAACCGAGTTGCGCCGTCTATCAGCGCGGCTTCATAGATCTCCTGGTCAACACCGGCCAGTGCAGCCAGGAAAATGATGGAGCCCCATCCAACGGTTTTCCAGATGTTGGTTACTACGAGCACGCTTCGGAAGGTGGATACCTCGCCCATAAAATAGTAGGGAGTCTGGCCAAATAGACGGGCGATGGCCGCGAAGGGGCCTGTGGACGGAGAAAGAAGCTGTAAAAATAAGCCCGACAACGTAACCCAGGAAATGAAGTGTGGAAGATACGAGAAAGTTTGCACAAGCTTCTTGTAACGGGCGTTGGCCAGCTCATTGAGCATCAGGGCGAGTATAATCTGTGCCGGGAAACTGGCAGCCAGATTAAATACGCCCAGGATCAGGGTGTTCTTGAGCGCAATTGAAAAGTTGGGCATATTGAAAAGCTGCCGGAAGATATCGAGCCCTGCCCAAGGGCTTCCCCAAATCCCTTGATTGATACGGTAGTTTTTAAAGGCAATTTGAAGGCCGTAAATGGGGACGTACTTGAAAATTATCAGCATCGCCAGGCTGGGAAGCAGCAGCAGCGTAAGATAGCGGTGCTTCCAGTAAGGCGCGAATGCTCTTGAGAGCATTCTTCCGGAGCCATTTGGTGTCTTGGGCCGCAAAGAACGTGTCATTACTCTCATGTAGTCTCACCTTCCTGCTTTATTTCAAATAGGTGCATCAAGAGGCGTTGTTCTTATTTTCAAAACTCTGTCGACCGGGGTATAATCCGTCATATACAGTGTGAAATGCTCCTGGCTTTGCGGGTAGGCACCTCCGCTCCGTGCCGTAACATTGTGGCAGCCAAACACGGGGGACAGTGTGACCGTTTCACCTGATTCCGCACGGATCTCCACCTCGCCCTGCAACAGAGTGATGGATTCCCCGGCCTTGCCTGTCAATAAAAAATGGTTTGATCTGACCACGCAATTCGGCAGGAAGCCAAGCTCCACACGAAGGGGCAATTGATCGATTCCTTCCGTATGAATGCGGACGTCGATTCCGTTTTCCCTTTCGATGACATCGACCGTCGTATCCAGCGGGACACCCTGTATCTTTGGACGCGTATGCGGATTATCCATTGCCCACCAGTCTGATGTGGCAGGCTTTTCGGGATAGAAGGGCAGATAATACCAGCCTTCCGCATGGGAGGACAAGCGGTAGCCTTCCTCCGTCTTTGTAAGGCTGGACGCTATAAAGTTCCGGCGGTCACACAGGTTTGAGTATATAACCATGTACATGGTGGATGCGCCATGCTGGAAATACAGGAAATTTGGTTTGTCTTCCATCAGCGTGTAGGAAAAGCGTCCATTTCTTGCTCTGGCAATTCCTGAATCGGGAAAGATGCGGTTGTACTTCTCAAATGGAACTGAAAAAGGAGCCTGTGCACCATAACCGTCCATTTCCGGATTAAGGAGAAGCCATTCCACACCGCCGGGCTGCTTGCCGCGGCGCAAGGCTGATTGATAGATCCATTCCGCCATGGCGCCCAACTCAGGTGCTTTCAGCAAATAACCCACAAGCAGAAACAGATCGTAATAGGATTCTGTATATACTTTCCGCCCATAATCCTGGCGCGTGGAGTTGTTGGTGAAAACCGACTCATCAGGATCAATGTAGGCGTACATCATCTCAAGATTTGTCCTGGCGGCTTGCAAATATGATTCATCGCCTGTCGCCAGATACAGGCGGATCATCTGATCATCATTCACCTGATTATAATTTCCTGCGGATCTTTCAGCAAACTCGCCATCCCTATTGATGTCAAGCCCTTCATTCAGATACTGGCGCGCACGGCCGGCCAGTTCTTCGCGGCCGGTTATCTTCGCACAATGCATTAGGCAAGAAGATATGGCCCAGCGATGGTTGGGTGTATGAAATCCGCCGGCTGCTATGCCGCTGGCAGCAGAGTCGATTAAACGGTAC
>JAEWNM010000098.1 GCA_023392755.1 Bacillota bacterium | reverse complement strand
CGCCAAGCCCATGCCCCCAATCCCCGCCATGGACGGTTACTGGTCCAGCATGGGCCCTGCCTTCAAAAACATCTGGAACGGAAGCGATATCAAGACCGAACTGGATGCCGCGGCCCTGGTTATCGAGTCCATTGGCAAGTAAATCGCAAAACGGCAACCGGGGGGGCTTTTGCCCCCTCGGTTCTTCACAAGTTCCGGCCCGGGGTTATTCAGCCTGATAGATTGAGGGGGTGGCCCGTATGGCGCAGTTAGCCGTAAAGGCGCCGAAAAAAGCCGAGCGTATTCAGGACAGGCGGCCTGTTGTTGCTTCCGGCCTGTTTATGGGGCTGGGGCAGCTACTGTTTCAAAAGCAATACATCAAAGGTGCGTTCTTCTTTCTGGCGGAGCTGGCGGTGCTTTTGAGCGGCACGTCGATTTACAGCAAAATCAAAGGATTCATCACACTGGGCGATGCGCGTCCTGATCTGCCTATCATGCAGCGCGACAATTCCCTGTTCATGATGGTGGAAGGCATCATCTATATCATACTGTTCGCTGCTTTCATCGGCCTGTATATTGCAAACATCCGCGATGCCATGCATGCGCAGCGCAGGTATCAGCGCACAGGCAGCTATCCCACCACCCGGCACTTTATAAGCTCGCTGGCCGACACATCCTTTGCCGTGGTGGGGCTGTCCCCCGTCCTGGTGATGATTGTGTTTTTCATATTCATACCTCTTTTGTTTTCTGCGCTGATCGCGTTTACGAACTATTCATCGCCGACAAACATACCTCCGGCCAACACGGTGGATTGGGTCGGCCTGGATACCTTTGAAGATATCGCGAACAGGCCCCTGTGGTCCGGCGCTTTTGCGCGCACGGCTATTTGGACGTTCCTGTGGGCGACGCTTGCCACATCCACCAGCTACGCCGGCGGCTTGCTTATGGCGCTGACGCTTTTGAACCGCAAGCTCAAGCTGCCCAGGGTGTTCCGCAGCATCTACGTGCTGCCTTATTCCGTGCCGGCCATGCTTTCGCTGATGGTGTGGCGCAACCTGCTGAACGGGCAGTTTGGCCCCGTCAACGGGCTTTTGAAGCAGTGGGGGATCATAGCCCAGGATATTCCCTGGCTTTCGGAAATCGGCATGGCCCGCTTTTCCTGCGTATTGGTGAACCTGTGGCTGGGATTCCCCTATTTTATGATGCTGATTACAGGCGTCATGACCTCCGTGCCCGGCGATTTGTACGAAGCCGCGCAGATCGACGGTGCCAGCCGCCGCCAGCAGTTTATGAAAATCACGCTGCCCCTGGTGCTTTATCAAACGATCCCTCTGTTTATCATGAGTTTTTCCTACAACCTTAACAACTTCGGCGCGGTGTACTACCTCACCCAGGGCGGGCCTACCGACACCGCTACCACCCAGTCGGGGGCCGGCGGCACCGACATCCTTATGAGCTGGATGTATAAGCTCACCTATGATCTGCGCCAATACAACAAGGCGGCGGTGCTGGCCATATTGCTGTTCCTGGTCATCGCTCCCTTTGCCATATACAATTTCTCCCGCACCAAGGCGTTCAAGGAGGGTGAGCTGTAATGCACGCAAACCGCTTCATGCAGGCGCTGCGATATGTGGTGCTGTACGTTTTTCTGCTGTTTGTGGTAATCCTGGTAATCTACCCTCTCCTGTTTACCGTATCCAGCGCTTTTTCCCAAGGGGATGCGCTGGCGGGCCTGAGCGTTTACCCTTTTCCCCAGCAGTTTTCCCTGCGCCAGTTCGACCGCCTGTTTCATGATACCAAGTATGTGAACTGGTATCTGAACACATTGAAGATAGCTGCGGTCAATTCCGCGCTGTCTGTGTGCATCACTACGGTATCGGCCTACATCTTCTCCCGCTTCCGTTTCAAGGCGAAGAAGCCCATGCTCATGGGCATGCTGATATTGCAGATGTTTCCCTCCTTTGCGGGGATGATCGCGCTGTATGTGCTTGTCTGGCGGCTGGGCCTGCTGGATTCGCACCTTGGGCTGATCCTTGTATATGCCGCCGGGCAGATTCCCTACAACACCTGGCTCATCAAAGGATACCTGGATACCGTTCCCCGTTCGCTGGATGAGGCTGCGCGGGTGGACGGCGCGGGGTATCTGCGCACCTTCATCAAGATCATACTGCCCATTGCCCGGCCCATGGTTACTTTCCTGGCCGTTACCAGCTTTACGGGCCCGTGGATGGATTTCATTCTGCCCAGGCTGCTGATTAAGACCGACGCAAAAAAGACGCTGGCTATCGGCTTGTTTGACATGATCAACGGGCGGGAGAGGACAAACTTCACCATGTTTGCCGCGGGGGCCGTACTGGTGGCCGTGCCGTTTATGGTTTTGTTCGCCATCAACCAGCAGTATATGACGCAGGTACTTTCATCCGGTGCGGTAAAGGAATGAGTCACCATGAAGAAGCTTGCTTTCATTCTAGTGCTTTCGCTTTTGCTGCTTGCCGCGGTTCCTGCTCTGGCAGTGCAGCGCGGTGTGTATTACGAAGTGTTCGTCCGTTCCTTCGCCGATTCCAACGGTGACGGTATCGGCGACTTGCATGGTTTGATCCAAAAGCTGGACTATCTGGCCGGCCTGAATGTGAAGGGCTTGTGGCTTATGCCTGTGTTCCCCTCGCCCTCCTATCATGGCTATGATGTCACGGATTACCGTTCCATCCACCCGGATCTGGGCACCATGGCGGATTTCGAAGCCCTTTTGTCGGCTGCCCACCAACGGGGAATCAATGTACTGCTGGACATCCCCTTCAATCATACCTCCACAGCGCATCCGTGGTTTATGGAAAGCCGGGACCGTGCAAGCGAAAAACGGAGCTGGTACCACTGGGCGGATGAAACGACTGCCGGCGTAGACCTGCGGCAATCGGTATGGGGTGCCAATGTATGGCGCAAATCAGATGACGGATGGTATTACGCACTCTTCTTTGAAGGGATGCCGGATTTGAATTTTGATACGCCCGCCGTACGGAAGGAAGTCATTTCCATTGTTCAGTACTGGCTGGATAAGGGTGTGGACGGGTTCCGGCTGGATGCCACGTCACACATTTATGGCGAAGGCGAGCTCAGCCAAAGGCAGGACACAGACCGATCGGCGCAGTGGTGGACGGAGTTCTTTACGGCTGTCAAAGGGAGCCACCCTGACTGCTATATTCTTGGCGAGGCATGGGAAACGGTAAAGCGGCGGGCGCAATTGCTGCGGGGCCTTGACTCGGCGCTCAATTTTGACGTGGGGGAGTACATAATCGATCTTGTCAAAACCGGCGGTTCCGGCAAGGTGTACGTTCAGAATCTTATGAAAATCTATGCCGCCTATGCAGAAGTACGCGAAAACGTAATAGACGCCCCGTTTTTAACGAACCACGACCAGAACCGCCTGTACGGCATGGTCGGCGCCAAGGCGGAGCGCGCGAAGATGGCGGCCGGCATGCTTTTGACGCTGCCAGGCAACCCCATCATATATTATGGGGAAGAAATCGGCATGCTGGGCGCGAAGCCGGATGAGGAGATACGCACGCCCATGCTCTGGGGAGGCGGCGACGCATTGCAAGCCGCATGGCGGGAATCGCGCTACAACAAGGCTACAAAGACGGTTGCGGAGCAGCGGGATGATCCAAATTCACTTTTGACCCATTACAAGACAATGATTGCCCTGCGCAATGAACATCCCGCACTGTTAACGGGAATGCTGTCGCCCTTTGAAGCCGGCAACGATGTGCTGGCGGCCTATACGATGCAAGGCGGCGGTGAGACGCTGTATGTGATACACAATTTTACCGCCGGCGAGCAGACGGCCTCCATTCCTTCCGGGCTTGCGGTTGTCTATCAGAGCGGCCAAACCCTTCGGGAGGGTAATGCGGTGACACTGCCGCCC
>JAEWNM010000087.1 GCA_023392755.1 Bacillota bacterium | reverse complement strand
GCCTCAAGCCCTTCGGGCCGGTAATCACCCTGCCGCAGCTGGCCGAGTATTTAAAGCTCGCCATCGATAACGACCTGGCTGGCAACGGCAACACCATCGGTCTGAGCGACAACAACGATTATATCGCCCGCTTCTTCACACTGTTCAGCGGCGTGGACTACAGTAACTTCATGCGTACCGACGACGGCTTCGTATGGTGCGCTGCGCAGCCGGGCCTTTTGGATTCACTGAAGCTGGCCAACGAATGGTATACCAAAGGATTGATAGATCCCGACTTTTACCTCATGGCTTCAGCGGATGCCGTGAACAAATTCACCTCCGGCATTGCGGCCGCCATGTACCACAACTGCGCCATAAGCTCCTACGCCGGTTACCGCGTCTCCTTCAAGGAAGCGACGGGGCTTGATCCCGCAACATGCGTCGGCGTTGCCACCATTGCCGATGACCAGGGTGTGACCCGCGCCATTGAAACAGCCAACTATTGGTCGGCCACCTATTTCAGCCCCACCATCAAGCCGGAAGTGTTTGACCGCATTTTGAGCATGATGGATTGGATGTGCACCACCGAGGGGCAGCTGACTGTGATGATGGGCGTTCCCGGCGAAACATGGTCCTCCGAAGCGGATGGAAGCGTAAAGCTTTTGGTTAAGCCGGACGCGGAAGGAAAAATCCCGGGCACGGCGGAACTGTACAACAGCTTCAGCGTATTCCGCAGCATGGGCATACTGGCCGACGATTACAGCTTCATCAACCCCACCAATGACCCGCAGGTCATCAGCGATGTGCAGGCCATGTATGCCGCCAAGCAAAGCGGCGAGATCATCCCCCTAGATTACGACTATGAGTTCTTTGCCAGCGACGCCAAGGCCGCCTACTCCATCAAGCTGGAGGATGAATTTGCCCGTGTTCTGATTATGAAGGACACCGAATTGGAAGCGCAGTGGAACACAATGATCGAAACGAACAAGGGGCTCTGGCAGCCTGTGATCGACGATCTGAACGCCGCCTTCATGAAATGATTAATACGGGCACGGTGAACGTGTCTCCGGGAGAAACGCCTTTTCAGGCGTTTCTCTCTTCCCATTTCTTCAGGCAGCCTGTTTATCTTTTCATACCACCTTCCGTTTGCTATAATAAAAGCAAGGACTACGAAGGGCGGTGAGTGCTTTGTACCGCGTGATCCTGGTGGATGATGACAAGTGGTCCAGGGAGGATATCAAAGCCAGCTTTGCCTTTGCCCAGAACGGCTTTGAGGTGATCGGCGAATATGCCGACGCCAACACAGGCTTGGCCGCTATATTGCGTGACTGTCCCGAGTTGGTGGTATCCGACATCCGCATGGGCGCCAAAAGCGGTCTGGATATGCTGAGGCTGTGCCGTGAAAACAACGTGCAATCCCTGTTTGTACTGGTGAGCGGCTACAACAGCTTTGCCTATGTTCAGGAAGCGTTTAGATACCAGGCGTTTTACTACCTGCTCAAGCCCTTGGATGATGAACAGCCGCAAAAGCTGCTTTTGCGCATCCGCAGTTCATTGGATCAGCAAGCGCCCGCGCGCACGCGCACTTATTCCAACGATTCCTTCGGCAAGGCGCTGCAGTTCATCGACGAGCATTTGGAAGAGGCCTTTTCCCTTGAGGATATGGCGAACGCGCTGTTTTTGAACAAGAATTACCTTTCCGACCTGTTTTCCAAGCGCCTGGGGCAAACCTTTACCCAATACAAAAACACCCAGCGCATCGACCTGGCAGCACAACTGATCCGCGAGGGGAACGCCGGGCTGCTGGATGTGGCGCAGCGGACGGGTTTTGACAGCGCCAGCCATTTTTGCAAGGTGTTCAAGCAGGTCATGGGCGTTACGCCGCAGCAGTACAAAAGCTCCATAAACAGCAGATAAACGGCCATGCAAAATTGCCCTGACAGATTTTGATTATTGATCCTTACATGCTATGCGCTCCTCACGCCAGCAGAAGAGCGGGCCTTTGCCCGCTCTTCTGCTTTAATCCCCTGGACTAAACACACCTGGATTGAACTCCAGGAGACTGACAAGGTGTCGCAAATCACTTTGGGTTCTCATTGCTTTCACCTCGAAGGTATTTTGCGCCGCGTAAAGCCTTTTACGCATGGAATATTATTCCATGTCGGCCGGTTGCGGTTTGCAGGCTTTGCTTATCACAATAAGCCTTCCATATGCACTTTGGCTCCCTGATGCTCGGGATCCAGCGCATAAAGGCGGCGAAGCATGTGAACCGCCCTGTCCCTTTCCCCCTTGCCCAAATGTCCCAGCGCCATCATGAACAGGCAGTGGACCCTGTTCTTTTTTTGCAGGTCTTCCTCAAAAATTTGCAGGTCCGGCAGCGAAACTGCAAAATACTCAATCTTCACCTCGTCGTCCATATGATCCCGCCCATAGGCGATCAGCCTGTCAAAGCGCATGGATGCGCCCTGTACATCCCCCGTCTCCATACGAGCCAGCCCCTGATAGAATATCATTTCCGGCGGCTGATCGTTGTAGTAAATCATGCCCGCCGGCGTAAAAAGGCCCGAGCCGGCACGCAAAAAGGCTGTCTGGGCGGCCCTTTCATCGCCTGATGCAGCATAAGCCTTTCCCAACAGGTAGTAGATATCATTCTCCTGGGTGCCGGCAAGCTTACCCTCGCCAAAGCTTTCGGGATAATCCCCCGCCGCGGTTTGTAGCCTTTGGATCGCCGCCCGGTATTCGCCCGCCTGCATCTCCCGGCGGGCAAGCTGCGTCATTGCAATGCGCCATTGGGCGGGAACCTTGCCCTCCCCCCCCTCCCAGGGGTGGAAGCGGCGGGCAAGCAAAAGTTCCAGTGCCTTTTCATATTTTCCCAGCTTGTTGAGAACCGTTATGTACTCCAGATACTGATCGTCCCTTAACGCGACCAGCGCCCAATGCGCATCCATATGCGCAAGCCTTTGCGCGGCCGGTTCGTTCAGCTTTTTCCGCAATTGATCCAGCTCCATGAACACCCGTGCATCGCGTTCGTTTAAGGCAAACGCCTCCTCCATTTCTTTGAGCGCTTCCTTGTGCGCAGCCCGTTTGTTGAAGTAGGCCAGCGCCAGATTCCGGTGCGGAATGGCAAAATCGGATTTCATGCGGATGGACGCTTCCCAGCAGGCGATGGCCTTCTCCGCCTGGAGTCTGTCATACCAAAAATTCCCCAGGTAGTACATCGCCTTTGACAGCGGAACGTTCCGGCCGGCAGCCCGCTCCAGCGCAAGCATATCCTCCAGGCGGTGCGGGAAGCAGTAATCAGGCGAAGCGTCCTCAGCCAGTTGAAGCCATTTATCATCCCCATCAAATGCACTCAGGTGGTAATAGATCATGGGGTAAACTTGTCCCGGGTTCCCGATATGGAATATATAGGCCTTTAAAATATCCGCGGCGTCATCCATCATGCCCCATTCCGCGTATTCCAGCGCCAGTTCAATGGCGGTGTTATGATTGATGCCCGGCAGTTTTAGCCAAACTGCCCCATCCCCCCCATCGGCCAGCGCGTATTCCCGTAGGGCAGCCAAATCCATAGGGTCAATGTGAAGCGATTCGGCCGCCGCGTCTTTCGCTTCCGCCAATCGATGAAGCCTGCGCAGCGATGCCGCCGTGGCGTTGCGGGCTTTCATGTGATGGGCATTGCGGATGAGCGCCTTTTGCAGGTGCTCCAGCGCCAGTTCATACTCGCCGCGCCTTATGTCGATGGATGCGGCGCGGTAATAGCCAGGGCCTTGCCATGCCGCGTTCCAGGTGGATTTGAAGAACGCGTAGTAGGCCTCGTTCCATTTTTCCAGATAGCAAAGCGCAACGCCCAGGTTGAAATACGGCTCCCCGTCGTAAGGATTGGGGTTTTTCAGCGTGATTTTTTGAATGCTTTCCTGAAATAAAGGAACGCTCTCCTCTATCAGGCCGCGCTTTAACAAAAGCTTTCCATAAGCGTTGTTGATGCGGGCATCGGTTGCGT
>JAEWNM010000076.1 GCA_023392755.1 Bacillota bacterium | reverse complement strand
GACCGGCATTCAGTCCGCCTCCAAGGTTCGCTCCTTCAAGGGTTTGCTCTTGCATCTCTTTGGCAGGCTCGCCGCTGCTTTATGCTTGCTCGCATTCCAGTTTTAACCCTTGATTCGCATTATCAATCGCCCGCATGCTGCACAGCAACATGCCAGCGAATAAGGAAAAACATCCTTGTACTCTCTATTTTGAGGATTCCCAAGGGATGCATCCCTTGGGCAGGAGGTCAGGAGTGCCGAGCGCCGCCTGCGGCAAATGAGGCGAGGCGATGAAATCAAGCGAAACGAGCGATGGGAGCGGCAGCGGACCGTCGCGACGATTGAGCGTGCGGACCTGAATCCCCTGGCTATGCGAACACCTTGATGGCATAGCCTACGGAGGCCATGGCGTCCTTGCCGTAGAAGTCGGCGCCGATCTGGCCGGCGTACTCCTCTGTCAGCACTGCGCCGCCTACCATAATCAGGGTGCCGGGTTTACGCTCCCTAAGCAAGCGGATGGTTTTTTCCATGCCGGGCACGGTGGTGGTCATCAGCGCGGACAGGCCCACCAAATGTATATCTTCACGAAGTGCGGCTTCCACCACCGCATCCGCCGGAACGTCGCGGCCCAGGTCTGTAACCTCAAAGCCATAGTTTTCCAGCAGCACCTTTACGATGTTTTTGCCGATGTCGTGAATGTCGCCCTCCACGGTGGCCAGCAGAATTTTGCCCCGGCTTTCCGTCTTCTGCCCGGTGACTGCAAGCCTGGCCCGAAGCACGTCAAAGGCGGCTTTGGCGGCTTCCGCGCTCATCAAAAGTTGGGGCAGGAACAGCCTGCCCGCCTCAAAGCCGCTGCCCACCTGCGAAAGGGCGGGGATCAGCTCCCCCTCCACCAGGGAAAGGGGCTCGCGCCCGCTGTCAAGCAGGGCAAGCGCAGCCTTGCCCGCATTTGCGGCCAGGCCTTTGAGCACGGCTTCCTTCAGACCGGGTTCGCCCATGGCGGCCGGTGCCGCGGGCGGTGCTTCCTGGCCGCCGAAGGCTTTGATGTATCCCGCAAACTGCCCGTCCCGCCCGGACAGCGCGGCGCCTGTCCAATAGGCCTCCATCATCGGCGGGGAATGGGGGTTCAGTATGGCCGCGTCCAGCCCGGCGGACAGCGCCATGGCGAAGAAGGCGGCGTTCAGCTTTTCCCGCCGGGGCAGGCCGAAGGACACGTTGGACACGCCCAGTATCGTTTTCAGCCCCAGCTCCTGTTTGGCCCGGCAGATGGTCTGTAGCGTCACCAAAGCGGCGTCTTTATCGGTGCTGACGGTCATGGTCAGCCCGTCCAGCAGGATGTCCTTTACCGGGATGCCGTATTTTTGTGCCTCTTCCAGAATTTTTCGGGCAATCTCCATCCGGCCTTCCGCCGTGGGCGGGATGCCCGATTCATCAAGCGGCAGCGCGACCACCGCGCCGCCGTATTTCTTTAGCAGCGGGAAGACGGCGTTCATGGAGGAAGCCTTGCCGTTGACGGAGTTTACAAGCGCCTTGCCGTTGTATATGCGAAGCGCTTTTTCCAGCGCCGCGGCATCTGCGGTATCGATTTGCAGGGGCAGGTCGGTAACGGATTGCAGGCTTTCCACCGCCTGTTTCAGCACCGCTGGTTCGTCAAGCCCCGGCAGGCCCACGTTTACGTCCAGCATATGCGCTCCGCCATCCTGCTGTAACGCGGCCTCCTGCTGGAGATAGGCCATGTCCCCTTCCTTCAGCGCCTGCTTCAGGCGGGGCTTGCCGGTGGGGTTGATGCGTTCGCCGATGAGGACAGGCGTTTCGCCGAAGATAACGGTTTTGCCGAAGGAACAGACGACGGTATATGATTTGGGTAAGATGGGCTTGGGCTTTTCGCCCTTCAACCGCCGGATCATGGCCGCCATGTGATCGGGCGTGGTGCCGCAGCAGCCACCCAGCAGCCAAGGGCCGAGCTTTGCCAAATCCGCCATTTCCTCCGCAAAGGCATCGGGGGAGAGCATGAAACGCGTTTCGCCGTTTTCCAGGCGGGGCAGGCCCGCGTTGGGGCACACCTGTACCGGCAGGGACGCATACGCCATCATGCTTTGCAAAATGGGAAGCATCTGTTTGGGGCCAAGGCCGCAATTGAGGCCCAGCGCCGCAACGCCCAGCCCCTCCAGCATGGCTGTCATGCCGGGGATATCGCCGCCCGTCAGAAGCTTTTCGTTTTCATTGACCATCATGGTAACGATGACAGGCAGATTTGTCCGCTCCCGGCAGGCCAGCACCGCCGCCTTCAGTTCGTAGCTGTCGGACATGGTCTCGATAAAAATCACGTCCGCCCCGGCCTGTGCTCCGGCCTCGGCCATATCTCCAAAAAGCGTGACGGCCGTCTCAAAGGGAAGGTCGCCAAAGGGCTGCAAAAGCTTGCCCGTGGGGCCCAGGTCCATAGCCACAATGCCCCGGCCTGCCCGCATAACCGCCTCCCGGGCAAGGGCGACGCCTGCCTGAGCTATAAGAGCCGCCTTGTCCCCAAAATGCAGCGCGTCAACACCGAAGGTGTTGGTTGTTATGATGTCGCAGCCCGCATCCAGGTAGGCTTCATGCACCCTTTTCACCTTTTCGGGGTGTGTAAGGTTCCATGCTCCCGGCGGCTGACCGCCGGTTAAGCCCATGCTGTGCAGCATGGTGCCCAGTCCGCCGTCCACAAAGAGCAGCCGTGATCCAAGCAGCTTTACAAAATCCATATTCATTCCTCCCGGAAGGGGCAGGCGGTGTGGGGACAGCGCCGGCATGCCTGACAGCAGGCGTTTTGTTTTTCCGGTGATAGCCCCAGTATGGCCGTCACCGACTTTAAGGGGAGAAGCATATTCTCAGACGTCAGACAAAGGCCGATGCGTTTGCCGGCCTCCAGCAGTCCAAGCAGTTCCCTCTGACAGCCAAGGGACAGGTCGCCGTAGCCGGGGCTGAACCTGGGCGTCAGGTACAGGCTTTCTTTTTCAAGCTCTTTGGCCAGGGCCGCTCCCACCGCGTCAAGATACGCTTCCAGCTTTGCGGCGGCGCAGGCTGCCAATACCACCGCCCGGCTCATATGGGAGACAGAAGCGCGGCGGATGACCTGATCCGCCTGCACGCCCAGGGTAGCCGCCAGTAAAACCGCCTCACCGCAGCCTGCCAGGTGGGTAAAGAGGCTTTTGCTTTCCAATGCCATACCGCCTATTTGCACGCTGCCGCCTGAAATGGAAAGCGGAAGGCGGCGCAGCGTATGGCGCGGCGCAATGGGCGACAGCTCCCCGATGGCCTCCTCAACCAGCGCGGCGGTAGCGCTGTCCAGCGCCTTTCCCCGGTAGCCCAGGTATTTGGCAATGGTCTTTCGGCTGATTTCCTCTTCCATGGCTTATTCTCCAAAAATGTCTGACAGGTTGGCGAATATGGCGGCGGCGATCTGCGGGCGGTTCATGGTGTAGATGTGGATATTGTTGACGCCGTTGGCGATGAGGTCGATAATCTGCTCGGTGGCAAAGGCGATGCCGGCCTGGCGCATGGCCTTGGGGCTTTTGGAAAACCGGTCGACGATGGCGGCAAAGCGGGGGGGCAGAGAAGCGCCGGACAGTGCGCAGATGCGCTTGATCTGCCCTGCGTTTACCACCGGCATGATACCCGCCGCCACGGGAACGGAAATGCCTTTTTGCAGCGCCCGGTACAGAAAATTGTACAGTATGTTGTTGTCAAAAAACATCTGCGTTGTCAAAAAATCCGCTCCGGCATCCACCTTGCGGCGCAGGTTGTCAAGGTCTGTATCCTTGGACGGGGATTCGGGGTGGCCTTCGGGATAGCAGGCCGCGCCGATGGAAAAGCCGCCGTATTCCTTCACCTGCGCCACCAAATCGGAGGCATGCGTATACTGCCTTGGACCGGGGAAAACCATGCCTTCGGGAATGTCGCCCCGAAGCGCCAGTATGTTTTCAATGCCTTGCTCGCAAAGAGACGCAAGCCTTTGATGGATTTGATCCTGGGTGGAGGAGGCGCAGGTCAAATGGTACAGCGGCGTACAGCCCGCGTCCTTCACCGCCCTGGCGATTTCCTGCGTGTGGGCGGCTGTGTTCCCCGCCGCGCCGTAGGTGACGCTGACAAAGGCGGGGGACAGGGCGGCGATTTCCCGGGCTACATGCACCGCCTGCGCAAGGCCCGAAAACTCTTTGGGCGGGAAGATTTCGCAGGAAATGTGAACCCTGCCGTCCCTTAGCAAGGATGGGATACGCATTGGTTACCGCCCCCTTTGTAAGGCCAGGTCGCTTAACTCATAAGGCGTCTCCTGATAGACAAAATAATTCAGCCAGTTGGCGAACAGCAGGTTGGCATGGCTGCGCCAGCGGACCAGCGGCTCGTTTTTCGGGTCGTCATCAGGAAAATAATATTTGGGAACCTTGATATCAAGGCCCTTGTTAATATCCCTGAAGTATTCGTTGGCCAGCGTATTGGCATTGTATTCGCTGTGCCCTGTGGCAAACACCCGCCGCCCGTCAAGGCTGGTAATCAGCCCAAGGCCCGATTCCTCGGAGGCGGCCAGCACGTTCAGGTCAGGACAGCCAAGCACCTCTTCCTCCACCAGCCCCGTATGGCGGCTGACGGGGATATGGAACACGTCATCAAAGCCCCGTACCAGTTTGGAATCCTTTTTGAGTACCCTGTGGGGGAACACGCCGAACATCTTCTCCGGCAGCGGCTTTTTGTGAATGCCGTAGTGGTAGTGCAGCCCGGCCTGCGCCGCCCAACAGATGAACAGCGTGCTGAATGCACGCTCATCAGCCCAGGCCATAATGCTTTGCAGCTCCTGCCAGTAATGAACGTCCTCAAAATCCAGCTTTTCCACCGGTGCCCCGGTAATGATCACGCCGTCGAAGTATTCGTTTTTCACATCGCCGAAGGTGCGGTAGAAGGCGGACAGATGCTGGCAATCCACATTGCGGGAATTGTAGCTTTCCGTATGCAGCAGCGTAATTTCCACCTGCAGGGGCGTGTTGCCGATCAGGCGCAAAAGCTGCGTCTCCGTATCCTCCTTGGTGGGCATCAGGTTGAGTATGGCAATATGCAGCGGCCGGATATCCTGGGAGGCCGACCTCTTTTCCGTCATCACGAATATGTTTTCCTGCGTAAGGATTCTGGTGGCCGGGAGGGCATCGGGGATTTTGACGGGCATGGGCAGGACCTCCTTGTCCTTGAGCCGATTTTTCAAAAAAGCCATCCCGGCAAATGGGATGGCCTTGCGGCATGGAGGAATTGTATCATTTCCTAGTAAAGTTGTCAATAATCTATCTATTGACCTGAGACGGGATGTTTGTAGCGTTTCGACGGGGTGCAGATGATCCGCTGTTTCCATTTCTCATTGACGGAATAACGGCAACAGGATACAATAGCTTTGTGCGGCAAAGAGATTTGGCAAGGCTCCGGCGCAGTATGGGCCGGGGGTATATCTTTTCATTCATTTTGCAATCATTGCGCTTGCCGCCCATTTCCGCTGAAATTTTTACGGAAAGGAAGGATCGCATGTTCGGATTCCGGCCGGAGGGGCACAGATTCAAGCATAAGGATCCCATCATCCAGGCGACCCCCTATTTCATGCCCCAGCGCTGCGACGCGCAGGTGTTTTTGCAGCAGGAACTGGATTATGAGACCCTCGCCCGGTATATTGCCGATCAAAGCGCCAAAGGCAATAAAATCACCTTCATGCAGCTGATCATAGCCGCCTATGTGCGCAGCGTTTCCCAATTTCCCGAGATCAACCGCTTCATCATGAACAAGCAGCTGTATTCCCGCAAGGAGCTGTCCGTTTCCTTCGCGCTGCTTAGGGATACAAAGGATGAATCTATCGAGGAAACCACCATCAAGCTGTTTTTCGACCCCACCGACACCATATTCGATGTGGTGCAGCGCGTAAATGAGGCGGTGGCGGCCAACCGTCCCCTGGAGGAAAGCAATGCGACCATGAAATTTGCCAGGTTCATGCTTTCGCTGCCCATTTTGCCCAATGCCGTCATGGGGCTTGTCAAGCTGCTGGACCGATACGGGCTATTGCCCAAGGTGCTGATTGATATGAGCCCCTTCCACGCCGGGCTTTGGATTACCAACATGGCCTCCATCGGCATGCATTCGGTGTATCACCACATCTATAATTTTGGCAACAGCAGCATGTTTGTGAGCATGGGAACCATTGAACGCAAGGTGGGCATGTCCGCCGACGGAAAGGTCGTGCGCCGCCGCATTCTGCCTGTGGGCGTCACCGCCGACGAGCGGGTGTGCGCCGGGGCTATGTACGCAAGGCTTTTTGCAGCCATGCTTCATTCATTGAACCATCCTGAGGAGCTGGAGACGCCGCCCGCCCTGGTGCGCTTTGACCCAAGGTGCGAATACCACGTGCCCAAGCCGGGCAGACCGGATGCCCGGCAGCAGGAAGTCAGCGCATAAAAGCATGTATATAAAAGGCTGTCCCGCAATGGCAGGGCAGCCTTAGACCATCATAAAACCCAGGGAGGTATCGGAGGGCCGAAGCCCTCTGATGCTAGATCGCAAACCAGCGACATGTGCGGTGGTTTGCGCAGGGATTTTGAAAAAATTCCTTCCTTGCCCGAGCAAACGGCCGCAAAATGGCAAAGCCATTTTGCAGTGTAGCGAGGGAAAAGCTCAGCAAAGTGGCGACAGCCACTTTGCTGATGCACTGAGGCCCGCCGGAAAATCCGGTGGGCCTTTTTGGGATCAGCTGATTGCAGCCCTGCCGGCGCTGTCCGGCGTTAAGCGTTACGGAAGCAGGCCCTTGCCCTGAAGGAAATCCTTCGCAACGGCTTCTACCGCCTGGCCTTCCACGTCAATTTTATAGTTCAGCTCCGTCATGGCCGCGTCATCAATGAGCCCGCCCAGGGCGTTGAGCACATTTTCCAGCTCGGGATATTTGTTGAGCGTTTCCGTGCGGATGATGGGCGCTGCGTAGTAGGGCGGGAAGAAGCCCTTGTCATCGCGCAGCACCTTCAGGTTGTACTGGCGTATGGGCCCATCGGTGGCAAAGGCGTCGGTGACATCCATATCCCCGTTGCCTATGGCCTGATACTTCAAAGATACGTTCATTTTCTTGGGCTCGCCCTTGAAGGTCATGCCGTACAGCGCCACCAGGCCGTCAAAGCCGTCCTGACGGTTGAAAAACTCGTGCTCCGCGCCGAACACCAGGTTTTGGGCCACGGCCGCCAGGTCGCTGTAGGTTTCTACGCCGTACTGCCGGTATACCGCGTCCGTAACCGCCAGGGTGTAGGTGTTGTTAAAGCCAAAGGGCTTGAGCCAGGTGATTTTGAACTGCTTTTGAAATTCTTCGGATACGACCCTGTAGGCTTCATCCGGATCGGAAATCACGTCTATCTTCAGCTGGGCTGTAAGACCGGTCCCCGTATACTCCGGATAAATGTCGATATCACCCTTTTGAATGGCCTCAAAGTTGACGAAAGTGCCGCCCATGTTCAGCTTCCGGTTGACCTTGATGTCTGTTTTCGCTTCTATCAGCTGCGCGAACATTTCGCCGAGCACGATATTCTCACCAAAATCTTTCGAGCCGATGGTTACGGATTTCTGCGCCGTGCATCCCGCGAAGACTGCCAGCAGTGACGCCATCAAAAGCGCAAGCACGATCTTGTTCTTGTGTTTCATGTCATGTCCTCCTTCAATATTTATGTTTGGCCCCGCTTCGACAGCCGCTTCTCCACCTTTGTCATCAGAAAATCGAAAAGCATCGCCATCAAAACTACGGGCAGGGCTCCGGTCACGATCCGGCCGATATGCCGTGTTTGTATGCCCCGGTAAATGGGGTATCCCAAGCCGCCGGCGCCGATCAATACGCCCATCACCGCGATGGAGAGGGAGTTGACCACGGCAATCTTGATGCCGGAGAAAATGAGGGGGAAGGAAAGCGGGAGTTCCACCTGAATAAGGCGTTGAATCCTGGACATACCCATGCCCCGGGCGGCATCCTTCACCGCGGGGGAGACGGATGACAAGCCTGTGTGGGTGTTGCGCATAATAGGCAGCAGCGCATACAAAACCAGGCCTGCAATCATCGTGGTATTGCCAAGGCCGAACAATATCATCAGCATGGCCAGCAGCGCCAGGGAGGGAACGGTCTGAATCGCCTCCGCCAGCCCCAGCAGAAGGGATGCGATATGCCGCACCCAGTAGGCGATTACGCCCAGGAATACGCCCAGCAGCGTGGAGATGGCCGTGGCGGCAACCACGATGTACATATGCTCCAGAATCAGGGGAAGCAGGCTGGCCATCATGCGCTTCGCCCCCTTAGGCCCCGGGGCGTCAGCGCCCGCTGGGCAAGGCCGATCAGGCCGCTGGCCGCAAAGGCCAAAATGGCGGAGGGGATGGCTCCGGCCAGAATATACGATGTGTTATAGGTGGACAGCCCCGTCCAGATCAGGTCTCCCAGCCCGCCGGCGCCAATGAGCCCGGCCAGGGTTGCCCAGCTTATGATGTACACGGTGGAAATCCGGATGCCGCTGATAATAGACGGCAGGGACAGGGGCAGCTCCACCTTGAAAAGGATTTGAAAAGGTGTCATGCCAATGCCCCGGGCGGCTTCTATATAGCCTTTGTCCACCTGGGTAATGCCGGTGTAGGTGTTGCGCAGGATGGGGAGTATGGCATACAGCGACAGCACGATGAGCGCGGGCAGTTTGCCGATGCCGAACAAAAGCAGCGCGAATCCAAGCATGACCAGGCCGGGAATGGTTTGAATCATGCCGGCCAGTGTAAGTACAGGCTGAGCCAGCCGCTGTCTGCGGGTCAGGAAGATGCCCAGGGGAATGGAGATGAGGATGCCCGCCAGAACCGACAGGGTCACAAGCTCCAGGTGCTGGGCAATGCTTCTTAAAATCTCCCTTTGATTCTTTTCAAGGAAAGCCCAAAAACTCATGTCGGCATCTCCCCCCACAAGGCTTCGCCCAGGGCTTTGGCCGTGCTGGTGCGGGTGATGATCCCGGCCACGGTTTGATCCCTGTTGAGCACCACTACGTAATGGGCAGCGGAGGTGAGAAGCTTGTCAAATGCCTCCCTGGCATCGTCGTCACACTGTACGGTGGGTACGTCCGTTAGGATCAGTTCCTCAATTTCCCGGCCGGCCTTTCCCTGGGCGCGGATGGTCTCAATCCATACGGTGCCGGCATACGTATCATCCTCATTCAGCACGATGAGGGAGTTCACATCCCGCCTGCGCATCAGCTCAATGCATTCCAGGGTATGGGCATTCCTTTGCACCTTGTAGACCCGGGTGCGCATAAAGTCTTTTGCCAGCATCCTGGCGGGTGTGTTTCCATTGTCCATATGGCGGCCCAGAAAGCTGCGAACAATGGGGGCTGCCGGGCTTTTGAGCATTTCCTCCGGGGAGGCCATCTGCACAATCTTGCCCTGGTCCATGAATACGATGGTATCCGCCAGGCGAAGCGCCTCCTCCATGTCATGGGTGACAAATACGATGGTTTTTTTCAGTTTCTTTTGAATGCGCTTTATTTCTTCCTGCAGCGATTCGCGGGTAATGGGGTCCAGCGCGCCAAAAGGCTCATCCATCAACACAATAGGGGGCGAAGCCGCCAGCGCCCGCAGTACGCCAATGCGCTGCTGCTGGCCGCCGGAAAGCTCCGAAGGGTACTTTTTGGCATACTGTTCGTAGGGCATGTTCACCAGTTCCAACAGACTGCGCACCGTCTCCTGCCACTTTTCCTTGGGCTGCTTCAAAAGCCTTGGCACGACGGCAATATTCTGTTCCACCGTCATGTTGGGGAACAGGCCGATCTGCTGAATCACATAGCCGATGGTGCGCCGCAGGGCAACGGGGTCCTGCTCCCGGATGTCCTTCCCGCCTATGCGGATTACGCCCTTTTCCGCATCGATCAAGCGGTTGATGGCCTTCAGGGTGGTTGTCTTGCCGCATCCGCTGGGGCCGATCAGCACCATAAATTCCCCGGCTTTGACATGCAGGTTCAAATCATTCAATATCAGGCTGCGGCCATAGCTTTTATATACGTGCTCAAATTCGATCATCTCATCATCCTTTCAAATAGACTACATTCTCATGAGGAATGTAACAACTTTATTGTAGTTTATAAGTTGTCAGATGTCAACCGAAAAAGAAAACGGGGCTGTGTGTCCGATGAAAAGCTCTTGTACAAGGCATTGCTGCACCATAAAAAAACGCCGGCCAAAAGCCGGCGCCAGCAAACGAAATCTATCCCTGCGCAAGGAAAGCGGTCACCGCGTGGGGACAGCTTATATCCCCCACAAAAAGCAGTACGTCTTTTTCCTCCAGGGCGGCATACGGGCCGGGGGAAAGAATAATCCTGTCCTGGCGGCGTATGGCGATCACCGTGGCGCCGGTCTGCTGCCAAAATTTCAATTCCCCAAGATTTTTGCCAATCAGCGGGCTTCCTTCCGGCAAGGCTGCTTCATAGTTGGGAAAAGGCGTTGTTTTGGAAAATCGCTCGTTGATGCGTACGATAGACCCGGCCACATCGGCAATCCGCCTGCCCAGATCCAACTGCTGCAAAAGTAGCTGGTTCAACTCTTTCTGATGAATACGGATATCGTTTTGTTCACCGTGCTTTTCAATGTATTGCCTGGCCCGGTTGGCGGAGAGAATCACAGCGCCGCTGTTATGGTGGACTTCAACAATCCCCATATCCTCCAGCAGCTTTATGGCCCGCCGGATGGTTTCGGGAGATACGCCGTATTCCGAGGCCATAACGGAGCGGCCATACACTTTTGTGTTTTCCTTCAAATCACCCCGGGAAATACGCAAAGCAATATCCAGTGCGATTTGGGAATAAACCGGGGTTGTGACGGAGCTGTTCATAACCACGCGTCCTTCATGCAGGGAGTAGTGCGGCAGCATACTGCTGCTATTATAGCAAGCAAACAGCCATTATAGCAATGATATTTGATAGTGCGGTACAGCGGATGCCGCGGCCCGGGCAATCAGGTCCGGCCATGCGCAATACGCTATGAATGCGGCCCATATAGCCTGTAAGGAACAACAGGGATGCTTCCCGCTCCTACAGCCACAGAATCTGCGAAAAATCGTGTTCCAGCTTTTCGTTTTCCAGGCAGGCGATACGTGATAGGCGCAGCGCCCGCTTCTGGTCATCCTCAACCTCGGGGGCCGTGGACAGCGCATCCAGCATTTTTTGTATGTTTTCATTGTTGTTAAGGCATATGACGGCGGTGCGCTCGTTTTCCCGCTGCTTTGCGCGAAGCAGCCGGACAACGGTGTCCCGGTCAGGGCGGACAGACAGCACATCCTTGATTTCCTTAAGGGAGAAGCCGACCTTTTTGAAGCTTATAATTGTATTGAGCGTTTGCAATTGCTCCGGCAGGTAATACCGGTATCCGGTCTCGCTGTCGACGTGGGAAGGCTTCAGCAGCCCCATGCGGTCGTACAGGCGCAGCGCGCGGATGGATGCGTCGCTGAAGGCCGCGAACTCGCCGATTCTCATTTTCATGGTTTAAGCCTCCCCTTGCCGTATATGATACAGCCATTATATACGTTCGGGCCGGTGAAATAAAGATGCTCTTGACTCTGCACATGCGTCAGGGTCTATGCTGTTCGTGCGGCGGGACACGCACGTAAAGGAGCGATTCCATGGCATTTTATAGCATACTGTTCCCCTCGGGGGAGGAAGAAGCCCGCGCCCGGAACCATCCCTGGATGACGCTGCGCGCGGATCACGCAAGGGAGGAAAAGTATACAACCTACGGCAACAAAACCGTGCTGGCGCAAAAAAATGACGTCGGGGAAGCGGTGATGCGGCCGGGGCTTTACCTGGACCTGAACTTGGACCAGATCATGGACGCCGTGCTGTGCCACGAAACGGATCATGATCTGGCGGAGCTGTTTTACCAATTCTGCCCTGATGAGGCCACGGTCACTTATCGCCAGGAGGTGATGCGTGCGCTGGAGGAGCCGCGGGTGCGCGGCGCCTTTCAGGCGTTTTTGCGGTCCATGGTCAAGGCGGGACGGCTTTTGGATTATGGCGCCACCGCCCATCATGCGGCACAGCGGGACAAATATGCGCTGGACGGCGCCGTGCTTTATTGCGATGCCGTCCGCCTGCTGCTGGATGAGACATCCGCCCTGCCAATACAATCCCGAGGCTTGCAATGCTTTTTGGCCGCCGTCCGGGCCTATGCCGGCGAGGAGCGCTTTGGGCTGCTGGCGCACCAAGCCCGGCAGGCCCAAATGGCGCTGGAGCAAATTTCGTATGCCCTGCGCGTAAATGACGGCGTTCTGCACGTTGACTTTGAGGCGGATGCCTTCGATTATGCCCAGGCGCTCCGCCAGGATTTTGATACAAAGGAAAGGTGGGGCGCGGAGGCGGACGAAAGCCTGTTTGATATTCTGCCCTTCCGCCAGGTGGAGCTTTCTCCCCTGGAGACGCTGATCATGCAGGCACTGATGAGGAGGTATCCGCAAGCCTTTGGCGACGCCCGCCTGGCTGCGGAGAAATGTGGAGTCTTTCCGGAATTGTTCATTGCGCGCTTTGCGAAAGAGCTGCGTTTTTACCTCCTGTATCTGGACTTGATGGACCAGCTTCGCAAAAACGGCCTTGCCTTTGCATACCCGGCCATCGCCGGGGATGGCGGAATTTCCATTGCAAATGCATACGATCTGGCGCTCGCCATACAAACAAAGGCGGTTGTGCCCAATGACTTTGTGCTGTCAAGGGAGGAGCGTGGCGCCGTTATAACGGGCGCAAACCAGGGCGGCAAAACAACCTTCGCCCGCGCTATCGGGCAAGTGGCTGTGCTGACGGCCCTGGGCCTGCCTGTGCCTTGCGAGCGTGCCGCCCTTCCGCTGTACAGCGCGGTCTTCTCGCAGTTCACTATGGCGGAGGACAGCACGGTGGATAACGGGAAACTGAAGGAGGAGCTGCTTCGCCTCAGGCCCATCCTGCGCGGCGCGGGCAATGGAAGCCTGGTAATTCTCAACGAGCTTTTTTCCTCCGCTACGGCAAGCGACGCGCTGGACATGGCGGAGAGCGCCCTTTCGCTTATGCTGGAAGCGGGCGCGCAGGTGATATGCGTGACGCACATAAACGGTATTGCCGTAAAGCATACCGTAAGCATGGTGGCACAGGTGCAAAAAGAGAATGGGCGGCGCCTGTACAAGGTTATGCGGGCGGAAGCCGACGGCCAGGCCTATGCCGGTGAAATTGCCCGCAGGCATCATCTGACTTTTCATGAAATCAAGGAGCGGATTACCCATGGAATTTGATTTGCTGTATATGGATTCCTCGGTGGGGGGGCATGCGGCCTGCGCAGCGGATATCCAGAGGGATTTGAAACTGGACCTGCTGCTGGAGGGGATGTCCGGCGGCGACAAAGACGTTTATGCGGCGTGCGCGTCGGTGCTGACCAGCCCGCTCACGGCTGCCCGGCCCATCCTGATGCGCAATGAGGTCGTGCGGGACGCGGCCCTGCACGGGGAGGCCTTTGAAGCCATTCTTGCGATAACGGCGCAAACGCTCATGCGCGCGCAAGCGTATGCGGAGTATGTGAAACCCAAGTATGACAAGGTGATTGCAAACGCCAGCAAAATCGTAAACGAAACCGAGATTGCCCAAATATTCCTGCGGGGCCTTGCCGGGCTCAAAGCGCTGCTTCGCCTGCGCAGGCGCGAATTTCTGTCAGGCGGCATGCGTATGTTATGCGACGCGGCGGAGAATACGCTGACCGATGAATATCTTTCGTGCGTACGGCGGCGGTTGGAGGAGTTGTCGGCCCTGCGCCTTGGCTGCGGCATTGCCTTAAGCGGGCATCTTTGGCAAGGGCTCAAGCAGGCGGACGCTGTTTTAAACCGGCTTGTGAAAACAGAAAAAAAGCCGCGCGCAATGTTTGCGGCCCGCAGCGTCGCCATCCCCCTCTCCGGGATTACGCTGATTCAAAACGCGCAGGAGATTACGGAAAAATCGCTGGCTCCCGTGTACAGGGTCATCGCTCAGTTCAACAGGTCTGTACAGCGGTTTTTCACAAGGCTTGATTGCCAGATTAAATTCTTTGTCGGCTGTTTCAGGCTGCACCAAAAGCTTGTTTCGATGGGTGTTCCGGTTTGCTGGCCGGAGTTTGCGCAAAACGGGTGCCAACATGAAACGCGTATGCTCATGGACGCGGGGCTGGCGTGCAAGGAGGGCGGCGTGCCCGTCGGCAACGACGCAAGCTTTGCTGGAAAGCGCCTTGTATTGGTCACCGGGCCCAACCAGGGCGGGAAGACCACCTTTTTGCGCAGCGTGGGCCTGGCTCAATTAATGGCCCAATGCGGCATGTTTGTTACGGCGCAGCAATACATATGCCCCGTCTTTACCGGGATATATACCCATTTTCCCAACGGGGAGGACGCCGGCATGCGCATGGGGCTGCTGGAGGTGGAACTGCACAGGCTCAGCGGCCTGGTGGACGCGCTGAATCCCGGCACGCTGCTGCTGATGAACGAATCCTTTCAAACCACCGCCCCCGGCGATGCCAGGCGCCTTGCGGCGGATATCATACCGGCGCTCCTGGAATCCGGGGTACTTGTG